>JBFHKM010000005.1:0-51884 GCA_041595335.1 Sphaerochaetaceae bacterium | reverse complement strand
TACCAAACCTGCAATATCTACAAATTCAAAAGTAGCTGGGATAACTTTCTCTGTTGGGATCAGTTCTACAATTTTATCTAGACGAGCATCTGGAACGTTTACCATACCAACATTTGGGTCGATTGTACAAAATGGATAGTTTGCTGCTTCTGCTGGTGCAGAAGTTAAAGCTGAAAATATAGTTGATTTACCAACATTCGGTAGGCCTACAATGCCACAATTTAAACTCATTAAAAATACCTCTCAAACAGAAATATACTGCAAAAGAAATATACCACAGATTGACAAGTTGTTAAACCATAGATAATCTTTAACTTGTGAAAAACGATAATAACTTCCTAGAGGGAATAGAAATTGATGAATACAGCTGCAGCGTAAAAGCACAGCGTGCATTTTTAGTAATTATTTTAGAAAAGACAGATGATGAAGAGTCATCAATCAACCGTGTAGAAGAGTTAACTTCTCTTTCTGATACCATGGGTGTTGATGTTGTTGATTCTATAGTAATTAAAATCAGAAAAGAAAGCAGTTCTACTTTAATCGGTTCTGGAAAAGTAGAGGAGCTGAAAGAGATTGCTGACGAAAAAGAAATAGATATGTTCATTTTCGATAATGATCTCTCTCCAAGAATCCAAAGAAATCTTGAAACAGAGCTTGATATCTGCGTTATTGATAGAACGGAGGTTATTCTTCAAATATTTGCAGATAGGGCAGCTACAAGAGAAGCTTCACTTCAGGTAGAACTTGCTAGGCTTGAATACTCTCTTCCTCGACTTACCCGTAAATGGACCAATTTATCTCGACAGAGAGGTGGTGCAAAAGGTAATAAAGGTGGTGGTGAGAAGCAACTGGAGCTAGATCGTCGTCTTGTTCAAAGTAAAATAACTACGACCAAAAATGATTTGGAGACTGTTAAAAAGATAAGAGATAACCAAAGAAAGAACAGATTGGAGCAAAATATTCCAAGTGTTGCTATAATTGGTTATACAAACAGTGGTAAGAGTTCTCTATTAAAGAAACTTTCAAACAGTGATATTTATGTTCAGAACCAGCTATTTGCAACCCTTGATACAACAAGTAAGAAAATTAAGATGCCTTCTGGTAGAGAGATGATCATAACAGATACTGTTGGATTTGTTTCAAATCTTCCTCATACTTTAATTGATGCTTTCAAATCAACTCTTGAAGAAGCAAAATGGGCAGATGTTATATTAATTATTTGTGATGCTTCACACAGTGATTTAGAGAAATGCTATAAAACAACAATAAGTACATTGGAAGAGCTGGATTGTCAGGACAAACCAACTGTCATTGCTTTGAATAAAATGGACAAGCCTCTGGATATGTTCCAAGAAGGTAGAATGAAAAATCTTGTTCAGGGTCCATTTGTTCCAATAAGTGTTAAAGAGGATCAAGGTCTTGATGTATTGCTGAAGGCCATTGAAGAGAAATATTATGAAAATACAAATGAGGTAGATTTCGAATTTCCAGTGGACAGACATGATCTTGTTGCCTATCTAATAAGAAATGGAATAATTGAAAGCATAGATTATCTTGAGGACAAGATAGTTGTAAAAAGCAAAATTGAACCTGTTTTTATGGGTAAGGTAAAAGATTTTGCCACAAACTACAAAGAAAAGAAGAAAGTTCGAAAATGGAAAGATGATTCCATTTAATGTCTTTTATAAAAAATGAGGGTCAAGTTGGTTAACTTCCCCTCATTTTTTTTATTTCTATAAATCTTAAATTTTACGAAACCATGTTTTTATTGGTTTAGAGTTGGTTATTTTTGATTTGCTTCTGCAGATGTTTGTAATAGAAGAATGTCAGCAACAGCTGAAATACTGTTCCAGCGGGAGTACCAAGTCCAATCAAGAAGATTGAAGATGGGGTCACTAAAGATAGCAGATAACAAAGTGGAATTCTGAATAAAAGAGCTCCAATAGATCCTGATATCAGAGTGAATTTAGTTTTCCCATAACCATTGAAGTAACCAATTGATGGAAACAAAAATGCTGTAAAGAAAATGTCAAAACAATATGCTTTAAGGTACTCAAAAGCAGGTGGCACTACCTTTGGGTCTTTTGTAAATAATGAGAGCAATGATGGACCTTCAAATAAAGCAATGAATATTGCAAAGAAAGCAAAAACCAAAGATATCATGATTGTTATCTTCATTCCATCAGAAGCTCTTTTATGTTCTTTAGCTCCTACATTCTGAGCTACAAAACTCGCAATTGATTGAGAAAAAGCCATTGGAATTAACATCAAAAAGCTGATCAGTCTTTCAGTTACACCAACTCCAGCAGAACTGTAGACACCTAATTTATTGACTATAGCAAGTACAGAGGTAAATGATAGAGAGACCAAAAATGCATTTATGGCAACAGGAGAACCTAGATTAAGAGTTTCTTTGGTATATTTCTTACTGTAAGATATATCTTTAAATTTTAAAGTGAAGATCTGCTCACGTCTCATTATTATAAATAGAGAGAATAAAACAGCAATAGCCTGAGCTATTACAGTAGCAACAGCAGCACCATAGGATCCCATATTGTAGAAATGAACAAATATGTAATCAAGGATTATATTTATAACGGTTGCTATTATTACGGCTATTAGAGGTGTTGTAGAATCTCCTAAACCTCGGAAAATTGATCCCAGTACGTTATAGGCTACCAAAAATATTGAACCATAAGCCAACACACTTATATACTGAGAAGTTTTAGCAAAGGATTCAACTGGTGCATTGAGCATAGATGTGAAAAAATTTCCATTCAGACCAATTAAAAAAGTAAGAGCTATTGCAATTAGAAAGAATACAAAGATACCGGCACCTATTACCTCACCTAAATCTTCTGATTTTTTTGCACCTATTTTCTGTCCAATAATTATTGTTGTTCCCATAGATAATCCTGCAATTAAATTGATAAATACAGAAATAAACTGGAAACCTATACTTACAGCAGATACATCTGCAGATGTAGCAAAATTACCTACAATAAGTAAATCAACAGCCCCATACAACATCTGTAAGAACAAAGCAACTAATATTGGTATTGTGAATCTTATTAACTTCCTGGCTATACTGCCCTCTACAAAATTATAATTCAAAATGAATCTCCCATAATTAGGAAAGACTAGTAAAAAACATTATTTAAAGCAATGGATAAATATAAAAAAACACATTCAAAAGGGCAATAAATAAGGAACGGTCTCCCGTTCCTTAGAATATGTTTTAAAATATTGATTAGATAAATCTATATGTACAAGTAATAGCTGCTGGTACAGTTATATCTGAAGCACTGAAATCAGTTAATACAAATTTGTAACCAACGCCAACTCTTAGAGCTAAATCTAGAGGTAAGTCATCATCGAAACTATATGTAACTTCACCGGATCCTAAAACAGCAGTAGATACTGTAGCTGGATCAGCAAAAGTTACACCTAAATTGATGCCAGGACCTGCATTTACTTTGAATTTTTGTTCGCTAATTTCAAAATCAGCTACATTATACATTGCATATCCTTCTAGCATTAAATTTTTATCTAAAATTCCAAAACCAAGTACACCTTTAATAGTCATCATATCACTATAGCGATAGTCAACTTGTACACCAGAGTTTGTACCCAAAGATAAACCTGCTGCCCAAGTTGGATGTGTTGTATTATCAAATAGTTTTTCTTTTGTTTCTTCCGTCTTGATAGAAACACTTTTTTTTGCTGAATCAACAGTGTCTGATAAACTTGCAAATGTAGGAGCTACTACAAATGCAGTGATAGCTAATAAAGCTAATAGTCTTTTTCTCATAATTCTCTCCTATGAAGTATCAAAAATTTTTTTTTGAACGAATTCAATAACCTATTATACCAAATCACCAACCAATTTGAAAGGAAATTGTATTGATTATATCTAATAATTTGTTAAAAGTAACTTATAACATCATATATTTATTTATGTGATATTAAATTACATATTTATTTTTTTTAAGAAAATCAAACATATGCATTTAATATTAACTTATGTAAAATTAATATTATCACTTTTTATGTACATCTATTATTTTATTTAACTTTATATTATATTGGATTTTACGGAGACAAATTATGAGCGACCAAGAAAAACTTCCTTTATCATTATTCGGTTTGAGTGCAGAGCAGATTACAGATGCCCTTCACCTAAATAAGAAATTCCAAGGGAAGCAGATATTTGAATGGCTAGTTAAAGGTGCATTATCTTTCGAAGAAATGACAAACCTTTCTAAAGGCCTAAGAGAAGATTTAAGTGCTAAAATGCCAAGTACAGCATCATCTAAAGTAATAGAGACACAGGTAGATGACCATGCAACAAAACTTGCAGTAGAACTTTATGATGGCAACGTCATTGAATGTGTATTATTAACTGATAAAAACGATAGAAAAACTGCTTGTCTTTCAAGCCAAGTTGGATGTGCTATGGGATGTAAATTCTGCCGAACAGCTACCATGGGAATGATCAGAAACTTATCAGCAGAAGAAATTATTGAACAATATGTACATTTAACTAAATTGGGACCTATCACACATATAGTATTTATGGGTATGGGTGAACCAATGAACAATATGGAGAAAGTTTTAAGAGCTATCCATTACTTCCATGCAGAGAATACATACAACATCAGTTTGAGACGTATAACTATCAGCACATGTGGTATTATTCCTGGAATTAACAAACTTGCAGAGACAGGACTTCCTATCAAACTTGCTATTTCTTTAGTAAGTGCAGATAATCCAACAAGATCTCATGTGATGCCTGTTAATGATGCATACGGGTTGGATAAACTTAGAAGAGCCCTTCTTCATTATCAAAATAAGGGTGGAAAAAGATTCACTCTTGAATATTGTATGTTAAGTGGTGTCAATGTTGATGAGAGAGCTGCAAACAAACTTGCTAGTTTTACTCAAAATCTTGATGCAGTTGTAAACTTGATTCCTTGGAATCCTGCAGCAGAACTTCCTTGGACAACACCTACCACTCAAGAGATGAACAAATTCTGTGCATTCCTTGATGATTTTAATGTAAAATACACAAGACGTTATACAAAAGGTAGAGATATCAATGGGGCTTGTGGTCAATTAGCTACAAAAAGCATCAGTGACTATGAACTTTACAATGATGTAAATGACGATACTGAATAAGTATAACAGTTTATAATTCGAATCCAGATATTTATATGTATCTGGATTTTTTTATTCTCTTAGGCTTTCATATCAATTGATAATAATGCTCAATGTAAAAAAAAAATGGACTGAAAGAAAATCTCTCAATCCATTGTTATTGTTAATTGTTAATTAGTCTTTTATCAAAACTGCTTTGATACGTCTGATACCAGCAGATGAAGATTGTTCTTTTTTAATTTTGAATCTTCCCATCTCACTGGTGTTGTTAACATGTGGTCCACCACAAACTTCTTTAGAGAAGTCTCCAATAGAATAAACTTTAACTTGTTCACCGTATTTGCTAGCAAAGAATGCAATTGCACCTTGTTCTTTAGCTTCTTCTAGTGTCATTGTTTCACATGTAACATCAAGATTTCTACTGATCTGTTCATTAACAATATCTTCAACTTGCTGTAGTTCTTCTTTGGTCATCTTTTGAGGATGAGTGAAGTCAAAACGCAATCTGTCAACAGTGATATTTGAACCTTTCTGACCAACATGATCTCCCAATACTTGTCTCAATGCAGCGTGTAGCATGTGTGTTGCAGTATGAAGAGCTGTTGTCTTCTCACTGTGATCTGCAAGTCCACCTTTGAACTGTTTATCAGCACCAGATCTACTTAGTTCTTGGTGTTTTTCAAATGCTTTATTGAAGCCTTCTTCATCAACATCAAGGCCATTCTCGGCAGCTAGTTCTTTTGTAAGTTCAATAGGGAAACCATATGTATCATATAATTTAAATGCCATTCTTCCAGGGATCATCTTTGCCTTTCCCTTTAGGATGTTTGGAACCATTTTTTCAAATTCTCTCTCACCTTTTTCAAGAGTCTTTGAGAATTTTTCTTCTTCAGCTACCAATTCAGTGTTGATGAATTCTGTATGTTCAAGAAGTTCTGGATATGCATCTGAGTAAAGGTCAATTACAATACTTGATAGTTTTGTTAAGAAGGCACCTTCAATTCCAAGTTTTCTACCATGACGAATTGCACGACGAATCAAACGACGAAGGATGTATCCTTGTCCAACGTTTGAAGGTCCAATTCCTTTCTGGTCGCCTAAAATAAATACACTTGTTCTTATGTGATCTGCTAAAATACGAACAGATTTGTCAGTGTCATCACTATCACCATACTTTACAGAACATAGGCTCTCAATACCAGCGATAATCGGAGTGAAAACTTCTGTTTCATAAACATTCTTTTTGCCTTGAAGAATTGCAATTGTTCTTTCAATACCCATACCGGTATCAACACACTTGCGATCCATCTCAACATATTTTCCATTTTCAAGTTTTTGATAACCCATGAATACATCATTCCAGATTTCAAAATATTTTCCACAAGAACAACCTGGTTTACAATCAGGACCACATTTTGGGCGACCTGTATCTATAAACATCTCACTGTCTGGACCACATGGGCCTGTTTCACCGGCTGGTCCCCACCAGTTGTCACTGCGTGGCATGAAATAAATTCTTTCTTCAGGAATACCATGTTTTTTCCATGTTTCTGCAGCTACTGTATCACGAGGAACTTCGTCATCGCCTTCAAATACTGTTACAGATAGGATTTCTGGATCAATTCCAATTTCCTTTGTTAAGAATTCATAACTATAATCGATAGCTTCTTTTTTGAAGTAACTACCTAGTGACCAGTTACCAAGCATTTCGAAAAATGTTAGGTGGTGTGGATCACCAACAACATCAATATCACCAGTTCTAATACACTTTTGATAATCACAAAGTTTATTGCCGGCTGGATGTTCAGCACCTAAAATGTAAGGTACCAATGGATGCATACCAGCAGTGGTAAATAGAACTGTTGGATCATTTTCAGGGATCAAAGAAGCACCACTGATTTGTGAGTGGCCTTTTGATACAAAAAAGTCAATATATTTTTGACGTAACTCGTTTGCTGTTAGTTTCTTTTTCATAATTTTGATAGTACGCTCTGATATATTTTAAGTCAAGATTTTAAACTAAATTGGTAACTAAAAATGTATGTAATTTTTTAAAAAAGTGATAATTGTACTTCTTTGGTGTCACTTTGTTTGGGGGTTTTACTTCGAACTTTCCTTTTGGGAACATAACCAATCACCTTATTTGCTAGATTTCCAGGATATCTAACAACATGTACACCTTCCATTTTATTGAATTCATTTGGCCATTTAAGATCTTTACGTTTGAGCAAAGATGAGTAAAAATAAACATCACGTTTGTTTTCAAGAGCAACTTCAGTCATTTTTATTGCTCCACCATTATCACGTTCATCAATAATTAATATTGCATTTGATAGTGCAGATAACAATCTGTTTCTAAGTAAGAAATTGAATTTGAAATTTTGAGATGGAGATGCTGGAGATACCATTGTTAAAACAAGGCCACCTTCTGCAGCTATAAAAGTCTGCAATTTTTTATGATCTGTTGGATAATACTGATTGAGTCCTGTACCAATAACAGCAATTGTTGGTGCAAAGTGTTTTACACTTTCAGCACTAGCTTGCCCACCAATACCTAAGGAAAGCCCTGTAGATACAACAATTCCTTTTTTGATCAATGCTTCAACAGTTTTTGTAACAAGAGTCTTATCTTCATCACTTGGGGCTTTTGTTCCAACGATGCTGACTATCTTTTTATCCAATAAATCTATGTCACCCATGTAATAAAGAAACTTTGGACAATATGGAAATTCATCAATTCTATTGGGCCAGATATCATCATCACTGCAAATAATATTGCTTTTTTTGGGTAACATTGAGAATTGGTCTCTAACTTTGAAATAAAATTTACAGAGATTCTCTGAATTGATATCAAGATATTCTGCAAATTTTGAAAAGTTTGTGAGAAGAGGTGCAACTAAATCATTTTTATTTTCATTGTATATTTTATCTACCAATGCATTGTTATAATTACTTGCAAGTAGCAGAGTTTCATAATTAATGGCTTGGTTAAGTCGTTCGTTATTCATATAAAAAAATAGTATCACGATACGTTAGGCTTATCAATAAAAATTATCAGATTGTACTAGAATCATCACCTATGAATTTATATAGGATAGCGAGTAAATCATCTTTATCAATTGGTTTTGATATATGATAGTTCATCCCCGCTTCTTTACTTTTTTTAATATCATCCGCAAAAGCATTAGCACTCAGAGCAATGATTGGTATGTCGGTATTGAACTCTCTGATTCTTTTTGTTGCAGATAGGCCATCCATAATTGGCATTCTGATATCCATTAGAACGATATCAAACAAATCTGATGACTTAACAAGATTTACAGCATTCTGTCCATCTTGTGCTACTGTCACATTGAGTCCAAAACTCTTCAGTAAATTAGATGCCACCAACAAATTGATTTTGTTGTCATCAACAAGCAGCACTCTCTTTCCTTTTATACTTCTTGCCATTTTAATTCTGCTTCCATCGGTCTGCTCACAGAAGCTTTTTGTAAGTTTGGTATAGAGGTCTTTTTTGATAATTGGTCGTTGAATTAAATAGTTCATAACCAACTCATTATTTTTTCTAATTGCAATGATATTGTATCCTGTCATCATAATTATAATAGAAGTTGGTTTGACTTTTCTGATTCTCTTAGATAATTCAATGCCACCAATATTTGGAATCAATTTTTCATCTATTATAAAAGATTTGAAATTAAGAATGCTTTCTTCAAAGTTATCTAAAGAAGATACGGTAACTCTTTTTTCTGCATATTGAACATTCCAACCACTGAGAATGTCCTTAAATATTTGATTGTGCTTGCTATCATTCCCGATTATAAGAACTTTTTGTTCAATTTTAGATTGATCAACCGTTTTGAAATCATCCACTGCAATGGTCAGAGGGATTGTGATTGTAAATGAAGAGCCTTTCCCATAATCAGACTCAACATGTATTGAGCCTTTCATGCATTCTGTCAGATGCTTGGTGATTGACAGTCCCAAACCAGATCCACCATATTTTCTAACAACACTTGCATCTTCCTGTTCAAATTGTTCAAACAATCTATGAAGAGTATCGGCCTTCATGCCACATCCTGTATCTTCTACAGTTATATGCAGAAGCAGTTTGTAATCTCTGAATTTCTCTTCTTTTACAGACAGAACCAACTTACCTTTATCTGTAAATTTAAGGGCATTTGAAAGGAGATTTAAAACCATCTGTCTTATGCGGTAGCTATCACCTATCAACATTTCATACGGTAAATCATCGGCCATAACTTCAAAATCTAAATCTTTTTTTACTGCAAGATTATAATATATATCAGTCACACCATGAACCAGTGTTTTGATATTGAATCTATCCTGAGCAATTTTAATTTTCCCTTTTTCGATAGCTGACATATCGAGTACATCATTTATAAGAGATAGAAGCATATGACTTGATTCTGCAATTTTATTTGAATAATCTTTGACCTGTGTTTCGTTTCCTATGCTCTGTGAGAGAAGGTCATTTAATCCCATTATGGCATTTAGTGGAGTTCTAAGTTCATGTGATATTGTTGAAAGAAATTCTGTTTTTGCCTCACTTTTTGCATCTGCTGATATCTTATCGTATTTAAGTTTTTTTGCCTCTTCATCTTTTTTCTTTCTATCATAAATTCTAACGCAAACCAATGCTGCGATTGTAACAATCAAACAAGATAAGAGTATTATGATTCTACTTTGAACTTTTGCTGCTGCATTTATATCTCTGAATAGATCTGATTCAGGTATTCCACATCCAATCATCCAATTATAATCTCGATACAATTCAACATAAGAATGTTTGAATTCAATTTCTTGATCATCATATGTAGGGAAATAGTAACTATAAGAAAGGCTTCCCTTTTCATTGACACCCTCAAGTGCCATCTCAAAAGGATGATTGCCATATTTATCTTCAAAACTCGTTGATATGTAGGTGTTTTCTATTTGTTTAAGGCTTTGATGAACGAAAATCTTAGCAAAATCATCTCCACCATTGTAATCAACAACTTCATTGATCCATATGTATCTATTGTCTAAGATATCGCCATTATTGAGTTGATTGTATATAATATTCTTTACAGTTTCATCATCATTATGTTTTCTGAGCTCATTAATTTCATTGATCAAAAACTTTATGGTGAACTCATTTCTTTTTTCATTTTCACTCAGTATCTGAACTTTCATTTTTTCAACACTGATTTCACTGAATTCTTTTGCAAAGACGCAAACCAATATGCTAAAAATCATTATTATAAAATAGATTAAATTCTTTCTAAGATAGTTCATATGGCCAACTTTTAATATTTTTTTCTAATGCCGCAATAAATTTACATTTTTTGTAATCATCAATATTTGGTATTCTACTATAAAACAAAGCTCAATACCATAAGTTTCTTTAATAACAAAAAAACTGAAAATTTATATATGAAGAATTAATTGCATTTTATTAGTGAATTAAGAACCTAATCAAGATATTCTTCTAGCAGCTTCCCAAGTTTTTCCTTATCGATTGGTTTTGAAAGATGATTGTTCATACCTGCTGCCAAGCTTTTATTTATATCCTCTTCAAAAGCATTAGCACTCAATGCAATTATTGGCACTTCTGTATTGAATTCTCTTATCTTACTTGTTGCTGTCAGACCATCCATCTTTGGCATACGAATATCCATCAATATGAGATTTATGTTGTCTTTCTCTTCATTATTTTTCATGAATTCAACGGCTTCGATGCCATTTCCTGCTTGATACACTGTAATTCCAACTTTCTCAAGCAGTTTCGTTATGATCATCTGGTTTATTTTCACATCTTCCACACATAATACCTTTTTATCCCTGAAATTTTCATCAGTTAATTTTTTTTCTTTTCTTGAATCTTCAGGAACATTATTAATTATATGATTGTAAAGTTCCGATTTAAAAATCGGTTTTTGAATAAAGGAAGAAACACATTTATTATCTTTCGCTTTGATTTCTTCGATATCATATCCAGATACTATGATGATTACAGCTTTTTTGTTTATCTTTTTAACTTTTTTAGCAAGATCAATTCCATTTATATTTGGCATAAAAAAATCAAATACATAAATTGAATACTCATCAGGTTTTCTCTTTATATATTCAATAGCTTCTTGAGAATCTGTAAAACTCTTATTTTCGATATTCCAGGAATCAAAGACCTTTGATAAATAAACGCATGTTTGTTTATCATCATCTACTATTATAGCTTTAGAAGCTAAAAATGATACCTCAATATTTTCCTGTCGCGTTGAAATTTTAAGAGGTAAGCTCACAGTAAATTTTGTTCCTTCACCAACTTTAGATTTTACGTCAATTGTTCCAGCCATCATACTGACAAGGTGCTTTGTTATAGAAAGTCCCAATCCACTGCCACCATGCATTCTTACCGTACTGGCATCAGCTTGTTCAAATTGATCATATAATTTACTCAAAGTCTCACTGTTCATTCCACAGCCAGTATCTTCCACTTCAAGTATCAAATTAGCATGAGTTGAATCAAGCTTTTCTTCTTTTACGCTAATTATAATTCCACCATGGTCGGTGAATTTATATGCATTAGATAGAAGATTCAAAATAATCTGACGAATTCTATATTCATCACCTATGAGCTCCTCTGCTTGAATTTGAGACAGATTAACTTTGAACTCAATACCTTTTCTTTTTGTTAGGTTGTAATACATATCTGATACTGAATAAATCAATCGTTTTACATTGAAGTCTTCATCTGCAATTTTTAACTTTCCCTTTTCAATTGCAGACATATCAAGAACATCATTGATTAGGGTGAGTAGCATCATACTGGATTGCTCTATTTTATAGGAATAATTGAGAACAGCATCTTCATCATTAGCATTCTCTCTGAGCAAATCATTCAAGCCAATTATTGTGCTCAGTGGTGTTCTCAACTCATGAGATATTGTAGCTAAAAATTCTGATTTAGCTTTGTTTTTAGCTATAACTGATGCCTTACTGACTTGCATTTTATTATTATCTGAATTTTTTTTCTTCTGGAAATATATTATCAGACATGCAGATATAGCTAGAAGTGTTATTATTGAATAGAAAAAGAGCAATACATATCGAGATTTTAAGTATATATAATTCATAGTTCTGAATAAGTCAGATTGTGGAATTCCACAAGCAATTACCCAATGATATGGAGCATAGTACTTTGCATATGTATACTTCAACTCAACAGTATCATCAAGATAATTTTTAAAGTAATAGGAAAATGTCAATTCTCCATGTTTTTTTATGCTCTCAAGTTCAGTCAGATAAGGAGTATTACCAGCATCGTCAGTTAGATTGGTTGATAGATAATTTCCTTCAGTCTCTGGTAAGTTCGGATGTACAAAACGAATGGCATAGTTATCTCCTCCTTCGTAATCAACAATTTCATTGATCCAGAGATACTGATTTTTATATATGGTGCTGTATGTAATCTGATCATGAATAATTTTTTTTACAGTCTCATCATCATTGTACTTTTTAAGAGTGTTTATATTATCAATTACAGAATTAACATTTGTATTCAACTGCTCCTGTGCAGATTTCTCTAAATCGTCTCTTAAGTAATCCATTGTTCTTAAGAAAAAAAAGTGCACACAAAAACATAATACAACAGCACATGCAACTACAATTAAATATATTCCAATCTTCTTTATAAACTCCATTTGTTTTCCATATCTATATCACTATCTCAAAGACTTCTCGAATTGTAATATAAATTTTATCCTATTTATAAATTAATTATATATCAGAATCTTTAAGCAAACTAGGAAAAGACATATAACATTGGTTTATTAATAAGAAAAAGCATTAATTATATTTAACATATATTAACTGATTTTAATAAAATCCAAAAAAAACTGAGCTCAAAGTGGCGTAATTACAGAAATTTCAATAGAAAATCAAAATTTTAGAGTATTTTTGAATTTTAATTCAAAATACGGTTGCAATTATTCTTATAAAATTGTATAAACAACAACGTTGACGCCGCTTTAGCTCAGTTGGTAGAGCAAAGGACTGAAAATCCTTGTGTCCCTGGTTCAATTCCTGGAGGCGGCACAATAACCAGAAGTATTTTACTTCTGGTTTTTTTTACCCCAAATTAAGACTGCATAAATCAACAGGTCATATGGCGATGAAAGATGGTCTTACTTGAAGAATGGAGTAAATGATCCATCTTCATTTTTTAAATACATTCTCCAAATTGGTTCCTGATTTTCAACAAAATTCCCTTGAATAATTCCTCCTCTTCCTGTTGTTTTTTCTTTTATTTGAATTGAAATTATTTTCTCATTCTGTTCGATTCCATCGATTGATGTTGTATCGTCACTCAGTATATAAAAGAAATCAAGATCTACATTTTCTCTTATTTCATTTTTGAACATCTCTATCTCAATTTTATCTTCCGTTGAATATATCTTATCGCTTTCTGGTTGCATGTTGTTTTCATAAAAAGAGATATCAATCTGTTTGTCATCTTTGTTTTTCAAATTGATTTTAAATCCATCATCACTGAAATCAGTTTTGATTTTTTTACCATCACCTTTGTAGTCTTTTAACCAATCAGGACAGATGAAAGTATTGGCAGCCAACAATGGCTCTCCATTCCTTGAAAGAGTGTATATAACTCTTTTTTTCACTCCATTGCTATCAATTGTATTTATTGCTGCAAGTATAGTGTCTGTTTTTTCTTCATAGGTAAATATTCCGCCATATAAGATTCCTGAATCTTCCATTTTTAATTCAAAAGCAAATTGATTGTCAGATAATGATCCATATATTATTTTAAAATTACTGCCTATCGTGGTTCTCTCAGTTTTAAAATTGATGAGTATTGGGTTGTCCAATGTTCCTGACCACTCTTTCTGAATGAGATCGCAATCTTTGCCAATTATGAAAAGTCTGTTGGACAGAATATCATTTGAAATGAATATATGAAGCAGCCCCTTTTCAAAATTCATGGCCAGATGATTTCCATTGACTGTGTCTTTCCATCCTCCATACAGATAGATAGGAATCGTAGAGTCCAGTCTTATATATTGTTTGACATCTCCAGATGAAAAAATTTCTTCATTATCTAAAGCATCATTGAATATGTTTCTTACAGGGATTTTTGGTACTGACTGTATATCAAAAGAAGAAGCTTTGTTCTCCACTGTACCTACTGGAGATTCATCAATCTGTGATATGTTTGATGTAGCACATGATGTCAAAGCAAGTGCTATTAAAAAAGTTCCAATTATTTTTCCAATTTCTTTCATTTTTGTATCCTATCTGGAATAAGAATAAAACCGATATTACATGATGTCAATTCATGTAATATGGCACGAAATTTAAAAATTTCAATTTTTAAATAGATCAAAAACATGCAAATAAAAACCTTTAAAAGCCGAATTTCACCCTAAATGTAGGATATTCAATATTTTAAAAAAAATTTTCATGTAAGTATTTACAATCATTATGATATTTGCTAATATCACCAAGTAATCAAAAAGTGCTTTCTTTTTAGATTGTTACTGATAGCATTATTGCCGCTTTAGCTCAGTTGGTAGAGCAAAGGACTGAAAATCCTTGTGTCCCTGGTTCAATTCCTGGAGGCGGCACAAATTCCAGAAGTTTACTTCTGGTTTTTTTATATCCAAATCTCAGGATTTTTATCCTTTGCTCTTGAGGTCTTTCATCCTTTATTTCTCTTACACCCAAAATCAGATATATATCAAAAAAAGAACAAACAATTTTAATTACCCAAACTCATACAAATATGTAAATAATTTTTAAACTAAAATACTCATGGATATTCCGTAAATCAAACGTTGAAAAACGATGAATTACCTGATATTTCAACAGGTCATATTTTTATAATTGGCTACATTTTTTGAAGAGATATCTCATTAAATACAAAATAATTGCATTTTTACATTAACAAAAGTTAACTAATTTAATAAAAAAAAACACATAAAAATATATTTTCAAAACTTTTTCCATATATTTTATCATTTAAATGCTAAGAAATGTACATAATAAGTTAAAATTATTTAACTTACATTTTTTACACATTAAATTCTATACCATTTTCATTTATTTCTTTAAATGTAAATAAATTACATAAATCGAAGCAAAGACATAATTTATTTAATCATAATGAATTATCAAAACAAATATGTATTAATTCACACATGTATTTTTTTTATAGACTGCTAATTTGATGCTACTTGGCAAATATTTAACATTTACATGAGCTAATTTTACCTTTATTCTATAAAAAACAAATAATTTTTTACAAACTTAAAAAGGAATCTCATAAAAATGACGAAAGGAAAAACTCGAGCTCAAGACCGAAGACCGGCAAAAACAAAAAAGGCAATAAGATTGGCATTATTCGAACTTCTTGATACAAAAGAATTAGATAAGATCACAATTACCGAATTGACAAAAAGAGCAGATATCAGCCGAAAGACATTCTATATTCACTATAAAAAAATAGAAGATGTCCTTGAAGAAGCAGAGACTGAATTGATTGAGGCTTTCATCCATGGAACAGAACAGCTCACATTCACAAACAATCAGAAGTTTTTCTTTGATCTTTTCTATAATTTGGATAAATATTTCAATGATGATATCGAATATTATAAAAAACTCGCACAATCAAATTATGCTAAGGTCTTCAGTGACAGAGTTGGAGAGACTTTATTCTCAAAGCTATATGAACTTATGAGTCCAATTCTCGATTACAAAGAAGAACAACTTGAATATGCTTGTATTGTTATTTCAAGTGCTGTTTACAAGGTTTTCATGAAATGGCTAAGAACTGATTCAAAATTGGACATCGTTCAAATCAGTGATTTTGTTTCTACCATTCTTTTCAATGGTCTCAAAAACCATGTAGTGGAAGCAACTATTTAATAGCATTTTGAATTGTTAACTTTAATTTAGATTTTTTGTTAACAATCTTACTTTCTTATATTTACATCATTCTGATTTAATTGTTATATTAACTTCATGGAAAATTCTATTCTTGAAGTTAATAACCTATGCTTTGGTTTCAATAAAAACAATCAAATATTGAGCAACGTCTCTTTCAATATCAAAGAAGGAGAGTTTGTTCTAATTGCCGGAGCCAATGGCTCTGGGAAATCAATATTGCTAAAATGCTTGAAGGGTCTATTGAAGCCTACAGCTGGCTACATAACTGTAAATGGACAGGATGTCAGCAAACACTCAAAGACAAGACGTTCTTTATTTGGCTTGGTATTTCAGGATGCAGATAGTCAGATTGTCGGTCAAACTGTTGAGAAAGATTTAAAATTCGGTATGGACAATATCAAGATCAACAGTGAGGAACAACTCAGAAGGATATCAGACGTAGCAGAGCTTTTGAATCTTCAAGATAAATTGAAGATGAAAGCACGTAACTTGAGCGGTGGTGAAAAAAGAAGACTTGCAATTGCTGGTGTTCTTGTCATGGAACCTAAAATAATATTTATGGATGAACCATTTGCAAACCTTGACTATCCTGGCGTGATTCAAGTCATCAAAACTCTTCTTCTGTTGAAGGAATCTGGCCATACCATAATTGTGGTATCTCACGAAATTGAAAAGGTAGCAGCACATGCTGATAGACTCATTCTTCTTGAAAGTGGAGAGGTCATCGAGAATGGTCAAGTCGATAAGCTTTTAGATAAGCTTCTCGATCATGGAGTGTTTGTTCCATCCATCGATGGAAAGATATTACCATGCAAGGATCTAACATGGCTCAAACATTAATTTTCCATTACAGAGAGAGCAATAATTTCCTTGCAAAAGCACATCCAATGGTCAAACTGCTGGGGCTTTTAGCTCTGTGCATTCCTTTAGTCAGTGCATCATTCTATGGTATCATTTTGATATTATTTTCTGTTGTTGTTACTTCAATAATAATAAAGATGCCTCTTTATCATTATCTCAAAGAACTCACTTTCTTGATTATAATTGCCTCTGTAATTGCCATCTCAACGTACATTTCATCCAAAGATATGATGACTTCTGTATCTTCAACTCTGAAATTTTCAACAGCAGTATATGCATCATTAGTTTTGGCCGATACTACAGATCCAAGTGACCTTGCAAGAGCATTAGGTTCTTTCTTGAATCATATTCCTTTTGTAAATGGATGGGTTGTTGCAAGTCAGATAGAACTTACAATTTCAATCCTTCCTCTTATATTTGATACATCTGCTTCTATTTCTGAAGCCAGACTTTCAAGAGGAGAGAATGCACTGTATCATCCAATCAAGGCAATGATTGGACTTGTCTACAATATTATGGATTTACTCTTGGAGAATGTCGATGAGATGGCCTATGCTCTTGATAGCAGAGGCTTTGATCCTTCTTTAGAACAGGTGTCTATAAAATATAAACCTCATGATGTAGTATTGTTATTAGTTATTGTGATGATAAGCTTTGGAGGATATGTACTGTGATTGATAAAAGTGACATTATAAAAGCCAAAAAAAAATTCAGAAAGATGGTAAACACCTTGAATAAAGAACTCAAGGATAAGGATTTCAGTTTCGAAGATAAAATTATAATTGATAGAGTTGTAAAAACAGAGGTATATAAAAAAAGCAATATCATCCTGATCTATTACCCCATGTACAATGAAGTCAACACATTACCTTTAATTGCTAAAGCTATGGATGATGATAAACGAGTTGGCATTCCTAAAATAATTGAAGATAGAATGTACTTTGTAGAGTTGAATAAAAATTGGGAAAAAGAGCTGACAGTCAATACGTATGGGATTGAAGAACCCAATTCCAATGAATTTATGAATTCGTTTGAAAATACGTTGATGATTGTTCCAAATTTAGCCCTCTCCAGAGATAAGAAAAGAATTGGGCATGGAAAAGGTTACTATGATATTTTTCTTGAAGATCATAACGATATTTTTAAGATGGGGATATGTAGAGAACATGTTCTATTTGATACATTACCAGTTGATGAGAACGACAAAGACCTAGATCTTGTTATATCGTCTGTTTAATCACCACTGGTATATTCTACTACAACTTGAGCCAGATAGTCGCCAGCTGGTATTGGATCACTTGAATCTTCTGCATTCCATAAAAAATAGAATGTTGCTGCAGGGGTTGTTGAATAATCCGCATTAGATGGAACAGTGAATGTAAATTCCTTTGCTGTGCTGCTTAGATTATAAGTGCCTGAAGGTGATATATCTACAGAACTGCTGTTTGCTGTAGCCATGTTTATCTTTAACTGTATAGAATCTAAAGGATCGCCTTCAGTTGTGTATTGGCTATCAGTTGTATCAGGTGTCAATTTTTCAAATCCAACACTTGAGAATGACAAACTTGGGGATTCTGACGAAGAGGAATAGTTTGCTATATAGATATCAAAGGAATCTGTTTCTAAATTTGTCTTAAAATCTGTCCCTGAAGAGGATACCTCTCCTGAGGTCAAATCAAAATCAGAATCATTATATTTTACTTGAAATATATTATCCTGATAAGGAATCTGACCATTTATTAATATAGATGGATCAATTGCAAAAAGGCTTGTTGTTATAAATAAAGCAAATATTGTGGTAATTGCTAGTAACTTTTTCATTTTTATCTCCTTAAAGAGTCTGATTATGTCATCAGTTACATGAATTATAAGTCACTTTTGATTAAATGGCAAGTATAGACCTTCTGCTTTAAGAAAACTAATTATTATTTATTTACTAAATTTCTGTTGGATAAGCATTTGTAAAAAATTATCACATGAATCACCATCAAAATCTTTACAGAACAAACGGGAGATATTGCTCCTAAGTTCTTCATCATGAACGCTTTTTAGTATGGTTGCCAATGCTCTTAAATAATTAATTTGCGTAAAAGGTGATGAAGATATGACAAACAATAGGTGGACAACTTTTCCATCTTTTGAATTGTAATCGATACCTTCCTCACTGATTCCAAGACCAACTCTAACCTTATCAATACAGGGAAGTTTACCATGCGCAATTGCAACACCGTGTCCAATTCCTGTAGTTTCTATAATTTCACGTCTATGGACCGCCCTTCTGAAGCGTTCCTTATTGTCTTTTAATTCATCAAATATTTTGCAGCCGTCAATAACGTCATCAATTGCGGCAAATTTTTCAGTGCTCTGTAGATGGCATACTGAAAAACCTTCATAATCTTTACTGTTCATTGTAATCAAAGTATATATATTATAATTATTTAAGGCAAGTAAAAAGCATCCGGTATTTCTACCGAATGCTTTCTTGAAATTTATAATTTAGAATAAATTTATTTATCGCCTAAGTATGCATTAATTGCAGCTGCAGCTTTTCTTCCTTGACCCATTGCAAGAATAACTGTTGCAGCACCAAGAACGATATCACCACCAGCGAATACACCAGGTACTGTTGTTTCAAGAGTTTCTTCATTAACAATGAAGTTACCTCTTCTGTTTACATCAATACCTTCTGTTGTTTGCTTAATTAGAGGATTTGAAGTATTACCAATTGAAACTACAACAGTATCGAATTCGACTACCTGTTCTGTACCTTCAATTTCTACTGGTCTTCTTCTTCCTGAAGCATCTGGTTCACCCAATTCACAGGTTACAACTTTTACACCTGTTACATGGCCTTTATCGTCTCCGATAATTGCATGTGGTTGGTGTAGCATCATGAACTCGATACCTTCTTCTTTAGCATGTCCAACTTCTTCTACACGTGCTGGAAGTTCTTCTTCAGATCTTCTGTAGATAATTGTTACATTTTCAGCACCAAGACGTTTTGCAGTTCTTGCAGCATCCATTGCAACGTTACCGCCACCAAAGATTGCTACTCTCTTACTTTCCCATAAAGGAGTTCTGCTGTGCTTTTCATCGTAAGCTTTCATCAAATTACTACGAGTTAGGTATTCGTTAGCTGAGAACACACCGATTAGGTTTTCACCTGGAATGTTCATGAACTTTGGAAGACCAGCGCCAGAACCAACAAATACAGCATCAAAACCATCTTTACTCATAAGTGTTTCAATAGTTCTAGTTTTACCAACTAAGTAGTTAAGATTGATCTCAACACCCATTGCTTTCAAGTTATCAATTTCATGTTGAACTAATTTTTTAGGTAGACGGAATTCAGGAATACCATAAACCAAAACACCACCAGCTTTATGAAGAGCTTCAAACATAACAACTTCATGTCCAGCTTTTCTTAAATCAGCAGCTGCAGCGATACCAGAAGGTCCAGAACCAACGATTGCTACTCTTTTGCCTGTAGCTTTTTTGATTTCTGGTGCAACATCACAGTCATTTTCTCTAACGTAATCAGCAACGAATCTCTCAATTCTACCGATTGATACTGCTTTGTTAACATCTTTGTTCATCTTACCAACAGTACATGTTGCCTGACATTGGCTTTCTTGAGGACATACACGTCCACAAATTGAAGGTAAAAGACTGCTTTCTTTAATAACTTGATTTGCACCAGCAAAATCGCCTTCAGCAGCTTTTGCAATGAAACCTGGAATATTGATTCCAACAGGACATCCCTTGATACAAGGTTTGTTCTTACACTGCAAACATCTTAAAGCTTCAGCTTTAACTTGTGCTTCAGTGTAACCTTCGTTTACTTCTTCCATGTTGGTAATTCTAACACTAGGATCTTGTGCTGGCATTTCTTGTACAGGAATTCCAGCTCTATCTTTAGCAGTAAGAGTCACACCATCATATTTTGATAAAATATCTTCAGCTGTTTTGTTTAATTCTTCTCTAGTAATGTGCATTATCGAGCCTCGTTCTTTTGCTTTAATTCACAAAGACATTCTTGTTTCTTTTCAGTTTCAATGCCTTTATATGTACCAAGTCTTGTTAACATGTTATTCCAATCAACTTTATGTGCATCAAATTCAGGACCATCAACACAAACAAACTTAGTATCGTCACCAATTGATACACGACAACCACCACACATACCAGTACCATCAATCATAATTGTGTTCAATGAAGCATATGATTTGATACCGAAAGGTTTTGTTGTTAATGCACAGAATTTCATCATAATAGGAGGACCGATGATAAATACTACATCTGGCTTCCATTCTTCACACAACTCTTTTAGAGGTTCTGTAACAAGACCTTTTCTGCCGCTTGAACCATCATCTGTAATAAGAATCAATTCATCTGCAATTGCACTCATTTCGTCTTTCATAACGAATAGATCTTTATTTCTTGCACCCATGATAATTTTTACTTCATTACCCATGTTATGCAAAGCTTTAGCAATAGGATACATTGGTGCAACACCAACACCACCACCAACACATAAAACCTTACCATAGTTATCCAACTCAGTTGGGTTACCTAGAGGTCCTAATACGTTATCGTAGCTATCTCCCACTTCTTTACTGGTGAGTAACATAGTTGATTCGCCACTTGCTTGAATGATAAGTGTTATTGTACCTTTCTCTATATCAGCATCTGCAATTGTAAGAGGGATTCTTTCACCGAAATCACCACCATCTTGTAGGATTACGAATTGTCCTGGTTTACGAGCTTCTGCGATAAGAGGAGCCTGAATAATTATTTTGTAGATATCATTTGATAACTGTTCTTTATAAACAATTTTATTCACGATTTTCTCCTTGTTATTATTTCTAATATATTCCGTTTATTAATGTACCACAAAAATATACTTAATTTATAGATTAATATCGATTAAATTTTAGATATAATTGTAATAATTTTGCTATATTTGGAACATATTTTAGCAAATTCATCAATATTGAATAGAATTGGCAAATCATACTGTTTTTTTCATGATGATAGATTGTTTGCATAAATAAATAAGCAAATCTGCAACTTTTAAAAATAGACACATTTTTTTGTATCGATTAAATGCACCTAAAAATATAGAGGAAATTCTCTATATTTTTAATCATAATTTTTTTTGTTAGATTACAAAGAATACATCACTAATTAATATACTATATTTATGCATAAATTCAATAATTCAAGAAATGTTTCAATATCTTTATATTTTGGATTATATCTCAAGAAGAAATAGTGAAAATATCTATTTCAACTTCTCTCGATTTGAACCTTTTGCTGAAATTCTTTCAATATCAAATTTAATAATTGTTGTATTATTTATCTCTGCATCGATCAATTTTTTTGTACTCTCTATTTTATTGAGAGGTGTATATTGTTTGCATAATTCGTAGAGAACTCTTTCTTTCTCTTCATCGTTTTCAATGAATTGTGAATGAGAGTACATAACAATAGATTCATAAGCTGTGGTATATTTTTTTTCAACTATTGAAGATTGCACTAAAGCTGTTATGCAGACTGAGCTGTTCTTTTTCAGAACATCAATTTTTCTTCCTTCATTAGCACAATGAATATAAATAGTGTGATCTATTACTATTGGATTTACCATCACTGCATATGGTTCTTTTTCTTCTTCATCATACATTGAAATAGTCACCATCTGACATTCTTTCAACAGTTCATATGCTTCTTTCTCTTCAAGTTGTTTCTTTATCTTTCTCATCGCTCTCATGCAATTATCTCCTATTGGATATATGATATTGCAATTGTATGATTAAATAAAGGTAAAGCAAGAATCTGTTTGAAACAGATTCTTGCTGACATCACTGTGGAGAGAGTTAATGTTATTTTTTATTTATTGAGTTTACTGTTCAGCAATCTCAATTGTTCTAGGCATTGCATTAGCAAGCTTTGGAATTCTAATACCAAGTACACCATTTGAGTATTGAGCTTTGATGTTCTTTTCATCAATATCCTTTGGTAAGGAAAGCACTCGTTTGAACTCTTGTTTCAAATGAGTCTCTTTCAAAAGATACTCACCTTCCTGTGCAGCTGCTTCATTGGCCTTATGAAAAGCCTCATTGGTCTGAATTGTGATTGAGTTGTTCTCAAACTTCAGATCTACATCATCTTTAGTATAGCCAGGAAGTTCCACATCAATAGAATAACCTGTGGTGTCCTCTATTACGTCAACTGCTGGAATGCGAGCTGAGCTGGCACCGTTAAAAGAAGCAAATAAATCATCAAAAAATGAATTAAAATCGCTATTATACATAATATTTTCCTCCTGTATATAATAATTATTTAAAATATTAATCAGCTTCAATCTGAATGGTCTTTGGTAAAGCTTTTCCTAACTTAGGAACAGTTACAGTCAAAACACCATTTAAGTATTTGGCACCAATGTGTTCTTCATCAACATCTTTTGGTAAGCCAAAGGAACGTTTGAATGTCTGTTTCAATTTGGTCTCTTTGATCAAATATTCATTATCATCTGTTTCATCTTCAATAGACTTGTTGTAAGTCTCTGAAGTCTTGATTGTTAAAGTATGGTTATCGACACTGATGTCTACGTCTTCTTTTTTGTATCCAGGAAGCTCAACATCAATTAAATAACTGTCCTTTACTTCTGATACATCTACTGGCGGAATACGAGTAGAAGTTGTGCTTGCAAAAGCATCATAGAAATCGTCGAAAAGTGAATTAAAATTGTTGTTATACATAATGTCCTCCTATGAACATGTTATTTCCATAATCCTTAATCTTTCGATTATCAATTACACCAATCATATTGCATTTTGCGTGCCAACTTTTAAACAGTTTTATTTTAATTATTTATAATTACTTACTCAACAAGTAATTACTACATCATATAAAATTTGATTATTCTAATTTGATTTATTTTAATCATGAAAGAGTGACATAAATCCGTTTTTATTTAACCAAATGGGTCAAGTTGCACATATGGGCAAAAAATTGTTGTATTTTATGTATCAAAATGACACACATAAGACAATATTTCTTTTTTATTGTTCCAATAAGGTCAGGATATCAAAAACTTGTTAATTTAAAGAATTATTGGAGTTTCAAATTTATGTTGAATATGGAATGTCCTATTTTTTATAAGAGCATGATCTAATGAAAAGATCATGTGAGCGCTGCAAAAAAATAAACCGCCTTTCTTGGTAAAAGGCGGTTATTTTATTATCACAAATAAAAGGAGGTTTTTGTAACGGTCTGCTTTTCGTTACAATTAGAATATACAACCAAATGCAGCTTATGTCAAGTAAGTTCTAATTTTATTTACAAAATAATTATAAACTAGATAATAAATGAGTATCTTTATCTATATATTAACTTTTATTTTCTTATCATACCGTATTTTATAAAAATATACTAAATAGAAAACGCTTTTTGCAACTTAAGACAAAAGCGCAAAAGGTACCCACACATCACTGAGGGTACCTTAATTTCTAAAAGGAGAGAAATTTTATTTATTGTGCTTTATTTTTGCTCGTTTGTTATTAAACTGCTTCTACATCAATAGCTCTTGGTAATACCTGTTCTTTTTTAGGTAGAGTTATAAGCAGTAAACCATTTTTAAGAGAGGCTGATAATTTATCCTCATCAACATCATTTCCTAAAGTCAATGATCTTGAGAATTTCTTCTGTACTCTTTCTTTCAATAAGAATCTAACATCATCTTTTTTTTCTTCACCTGATTCTTCTTTCTTTTCTTCAGCTACTGGCTCTAAGTTCTTAGAAGAGATTTTCAAAATATGCTTTTCTAACTTTAAATTTACATCAGCGATTGTAAAACCAGGAAGTTCAACTTCAACAATATATTCATCAGTCTTCTCTAGAATATTCAATGCAGGATATTTGCTCTGTAAGTTTCCCCAGTTAGAAGAACCATAATTCATATTATTAAATCTATTGTAGTAATCATTTACGTAAAATCTCATTTTTAGCCTCCATGCTAATATTATTTTTTCTTTGTTGTTTAGTTTGTTGTTTTTCAATTACAGAAAACATATTGCAAATACCGTGCCAACTTCTTAAAACTTGATATGGATGATATGATTAAAGACTTGTACTGTAAGTAATTATTAATAAATAATTCTGTTCATGATTACATAAATTATAAAGAATCATATTTTTTTCTGATTATTATGCCCCAGAAGGATAAAAATGCTGCAATAACGAGGCATAATGACACAATGGGTTTTATATTTACACACTTACACGGTCAGATTGATACAAGAAGCAAATTTTGGGTATAAATAGCGTCGTAAAGTTCCACATTGTTCAAACGATAGAGCACTAGAAAGGACCTCATAAATGAAAGAATCATATAATATTTTTAATTCAACCTTATGTATAAGGAGCGAGATCTCAAAACAGTGAGATTTTGTTAAACAGTAGAGTTATTACCAAATTTGAATAAATACAAAGATTTGAGCTATTTTTCATACCTTTTAACTTATAGCATATGTTTACCGAAAATAATCAAATTGTCAGCATCATAAAAGTGCTCCTAAATCAACAAAATGCTTAAATAAACGTTTGCTTATGCATTTTTATAAATATTTACCTCATAAATATACATTTTGTTATTTGAAATCTATGACAACTCTATAATCTATTTATTATCATAAAAAGAGCCTAAGAATGGTATTTTAAAGATTTATGTCAAAAGTAATTAACATATATGTAGTAGAATTTTTTTTATGTAAATTCATATAAAAAAGAGAATATTTACCTTTTAAAAGCATGTCCAATTGTTGCAATTTGGTGCAAATACTTATGTGGCAATTAAATAAAATTTATATATATAACATTAACTTCAAATAAATTTTAAATTATTACCATTTTCCTTGAATTTTTGTCGAATTTGTTTCGATTTTACTTGATAATACCCTACCCATTGATAGATAATAGTATCACCTTAGGCCCTACTATCGGTACAAATCAGTACAAATAGTAGATACTTTGTGGTCAAGGATTTTTTTTAGGAGGATTTTCATAACATGAAAAAACTAATTGTTACTTTATTATTAATTAGCACTCTTGCATTTTCTGCATTTGCTAATGGTTCAAAAGAAGCAGCTCCTGCTGCTGAAGAAATGACATCTTCAAAACCAAGTGTAATTTTATTAACAGATGCTACAGGTATTGATGATAAATCATTCAACGCTGCTGCATGGAGAGGTATCTTACAATATTACGGTGAATCTTGGGATAACACACCTTCAAGAGGTACTTTGTATGATGTTATAACAGCTGCTTCACAAGATATGTACATTCCTAACTTAAAGAATGCTGCTGACCAAGGTTATGATTTAATTATTACTACTGGTTTCACATGGGCAGATGCAATCAAAGAAGTTGCTCAACAATATCCTGATCAGAATTTCTGTATCATCGATGTTAACTGGGTTGGCGTTCCTAATGTTAGAGAATATATCTACACAGAAGAACAAGGTTCTTACTTAGTAGGTGTTGTAGCTGCTGAACAAGCTGTTGCAGAAGGCATCAAGAATCCTAAATTTGGATTCATCGGTGGTGTTCCTGGCGCAACAATCACTAAATTCGAAATGGGTTATATTCAAGGTATCAAATCTGTTCTACCAGATGCTGGTTTCGTAGATTATTATGCAAACAGTTGGGGTGCTCCTGAACTTGCTAAAGCTCAAGCTAAAAACTGGTATGATAACGGCGTTTACTGTATCTTCAGTGCAGCAGGTGGTACTGGTAACGGTACAATCTCACAAGCTAAAGAAATGCGTCTAGCTGGTAAAGATGTATGGGCTATCGGTGTTGATAGTGATCAATTCGCAGATGGTATCTACAAAGATGGCATGAGTGCTGTATTGACTTCAATGGTTAAGGTTGTAGAAAACTCTTCAATCGATGCTTTAACAAGAGTTGCAAACGGTACATTTGAAGGTGGCGAAGTTGTAATGAGCATGAAAGATGGTGGTGTAAACTATTCTGATGCTAACCCTGAAATTACTACAGAAGCTATCACAAAGGCTGAAGCAGCTAAAAAAGCAATCATCAATGGTGATGTAAAAGTTTATGGTACTTACAAAGCTGCATTAGCAGCAGGTGTTGTTCCTACAGGACTAAGTGCACTTGATGACTAAAAGTTAATAATTCTTTATTAGCGAAGGACTAGTCCACATATATCTACGGTATACGTGGACTAGTTTAATTTATAGAGCAATGAAAATTTTATTTCGAGCTTTGTTACAAAAAAAGTACTACAACTTTTTTTATAATAAGGCTCTAGTATAGGGAGGCTAATGTGAGTGATTACGCAATTGAAATGCTAAATATTACAAAAACATTTCCGGGCATTATAGCAAATGACGATGTTACCTTAAGAGTGGCAAAGAATGAAGTACACGCCCTTCTTGGTGAGAATGGTGCTGGAAAATCAACACTTATGTCTATTCTGTTCGGTGCATACGAAGCTGACAATGGTATTATTAAGATTAATGGAAAAGAAGTTTCCATTAAAAACCCAAATGTAGCTACTGATATTGGTATTGGTATGGTACACCAACACTTCAAACTGGTTCACAACTACACTGTTACAGAAAATATTGTTTTGGGAAGAGAACCAAGAACAAAATTTCACACACTTAACTTAGGTGTAGCAGAAAAAAGAGTACAAGAACTCAGTGATAAATATGGTCTTAAGGTTGATCCAAAATCTAAGATAGACGATATTTCAGTTGGTCAGCAGCAGAGAGTAGAGATTCTAAAGACATTATATTCTGATTCTCAAATTATTATTTTTGATGAACCTACTGCTGTTTTAACTCCACAGGAGATTGATGAGCTCATGATAATAATCAAAAAGCTCCAAGCTGAAGGTAAAACTATCATCCTCATCACACACAAACTTAAAGAAATCAAAACAGTATGTGATAAATGTAGTGTTCTTCGTCGTGGTAAGTATATCGGTACAGTTGATGTTGCAGATGTATCTGAAAACGAATTGGCTTCCATGATGGTTGGCCGTGCTGTTAAATTTGAAATCACAAAGAACCCACCAAAAATTGGTAAGGTCATGCTTGATGTTCAAAATATCACAGTAAAAGATCACAATGGAATCTCTAAGGTTAAAGATCTTTCATTACAAATTCATGAAGGTGAGATCCTTGGTATTGCGGGTGTTGATGGTAATGGACAGAGTGAACTTTTGATGGGTCTCTGTGGTATGCTTCCTGTTTCAGAAGGAAAGATCCTACTTGATGGAAATGATATAACTCACGAAAGCATTCGAGGCAGAATAGAAAAAGGTCTTGGACATGTTCCTGAAGATAGACATAAATATGGTATGGTAAAAGAATTCACTTTGAGTGAGAATGCCGTATTGAAAGATTTCTACAAACCAAAATATTCTACTAAATATCATACTTTAAACTTCCCTAAATTCAAAGAAGTTGCAAGTCAACAGATTGAAGACTTTGATGTCAGAACAGGTTTGGGTGCAGATACTGTAGCAGGATCTCTTTCTGGTGGTAACCAACAGAAAGCTATCATTGCTCGTGAAATTGAATTGAGCCCAAAACTTTTGATGATTGCTCAACCAACACGTGGTCTTGATGTAGGTGCTATTGAATTCATTCGTAAAAGAATTATCGAAGAAAGAGATAAAGGTCAGGCAATTCTACTGGTTTCATTTGAACTGGACGAAATCATGAATCTTTGCGATAGAATCGCAGCTATTAGCCATGGTCATATAGTTGGTATATTTAACGATGGTGAAGTTTCACAAAGAGAGATTGGACTCATGATGGCTTCAAGCGAGAAGGGAGAAAAAGATGAAGGCTAAAGACGAAAACAGAACCTTTATTGATAAATTACTTGATAGTGATGTAGCTATTTCAATATTGGTTGTTATGCTTGGTTTCCTAGTTGGTACCTTGCTAATTTTATTGGTTGGCAGAAACCCAGCAGATATGTTCAGTTCTATTACTGAATCAATGTTTGGGGTTGCAAAAAGAAATGGTGACTGGAATTTTAGATATGTAGGTGAGACTTTGGCTTATTCAATGCCTTACATCCTATGTGGTCTTGCAATGGGTCTTCCTGCAAGAGTAGGCCTATTCAACATTGGTGCAGAAGGTCAGTATATAATGGGTATGACTGCAGCTCAAACTGTAGCTCTACTTGTAACTCCTTTCCCTGGCTTGTGGTTCTTCTGTTTGATTGCAGCTATAATTGCAGGTTCTCTCTGGGGTGGTATCGTTGGTATTTTGAAAGCAAAATTCAACGTAAGCGAAGTTGTTGCAACAATTATGTTGAACTACATAGCTCTATATACAAGCCGTTTGTGGGGTTTCACTCTTCCAGGTGCAACAACATACAATACAGCTCCATTACCACTTGAATCAAAACTCACTAAGTTCTTGATTCCAACTTCAAACTTCAACACTGGTATATTCTTTGTTCTGTTGATGGTTGCAATTTATTATTTTGTTCTAAATAAGACAAAACTTGGTTACAGCATGAGAGCTACAGGTTACAACAAATATGCTGCAAAATGCAGCGGTATTTCAACTGTACGTTCAGTAACAGCAAGTATGTTATTTGCTGGTGCTTTTGCAGGTCTAGCTGGTGCTATTGTTCTTCTTGGTGGAGCATTCCCTAAAGGTCGTATTATTACAGGAATGGATAACTACGGATTCATGGGTATCGCTGTATCACTTGTTGGTAACAACACTGCTATTGGTAACTTACTTGCTGGTGTCTTGTTTGGTATTCTAAAACAGAGCCAATCTTTGATGCAATCAAGAAATATTCCAAAAGAAATTACATATATTATTCAAGGTCTTATCGTTGTATTTATCTCACTAAGAAGTGGACTTGAGATTGTAAAACAGAAGAGACTCACAAAGAAATTAAGAGAGGAGGCTTTGAGTAAATAATGAATATTTTAACACAATTACCTACAATCTTGATGATTGTATCCCCTATTCTTATAGCCGCTATCGGTGGTATGTTCACCGAACGTTCTGGTGTTGTTAACATCGCTATTGAAGGTCTGATGGGTCTTGGAGCATGTGCTGCTGCAAGTACACACTATTTGATGGAAGCTGCCGGTGCTGGTAGATATTCCTTAGTTGTCGCTTTATTGGTAGGTACTGCTACAGGTTGGGCTTTCTCATTGATCCATGCCGCTGCATCTGTTGATTTAAAAGCTGACCAAACTATTTCTGGTACTGGTATTAACTTATTGGCTGATGGTACCACTATTTTCGTAGCTCAAATTTTATTTAAAGCTGATAGAACAAAAGAGTACCAAGTTGGTATGCTAACTGATAGATTTGGTATGTATCCTACAGCTTATATTGCTATTGCTGTTGTAATCATTGCATGGTTTGTTATGTACAAGACTCCATTTGGTATGCACCTTAGAGCTTGTGGTGAGCATCCAGCTGCTGCAGATTCTGTTGGTATCAATGTTCGTTTGATGCGTTATTCTGGCGTTATGATTTCAGGTTCATTAGCAGGACTTGCTGGTGGATGTATCGTATTAACACAGACAATCCAATACACATCTGGAACAATCGGTGGTCGTGGTTATATTGCACTTGCTGCAGTATCATTCGGTCGTTGGTCTCCTCTCGGTGTTACTCTTGCTGCTATTCTATTTGGTGGAGCACAGGCATTCGCTGTTATTTCTAATAACATCCCAGCTCTTGCTTCTCTTCCATCAGAATACTTCAATATCTTACCTTATGCTGTTACTTTAATTGCATTGATTGCTACCTCTGGTAAAGATTATGCACCTCAAGCTAACGGTACTCCTTATGAGAAAGGAGCTTCTTGATGACACCACATAACAGTGCAAATAAAAACGAAATAGCAAAATCTGTCTTGATGCCAGGTGATCCAATGAGAGCAAAGTATATTGCAGAAAATTTCATGGATGATGCTAAACTAGTTTCTTCTGTTAGAGGTATTCCTTGCTATACAGGTACATACAAAGGTGTACCTGTTAGCACCATGGCCTCTGGAATGGGTTGTGCTTCTATAGGTATTTATTCCTGGGAATTATTTGATCAGTATGATGTTGATAATATCATCAGAATTGGTACCTGTGGAGGATATGATGAATCTCTGGAGGTTGGCGACTTGGTATTGGCTCTGACAGCTTCTACCGATACAGCTTGGGCACAGCAATACGACTTGAAAGGAACTTTCAGTCCAGTTTGCAGTCCAAAACTTCTATTTAAAGTGAAAGAGTGTGCAACAAAACTTGGATACAGACATAAAGAAGGTATGGTTCTTTCAAGTGACTACTTCAGTACTTATTACTATATGGGTGCTGATTCTTGGAAGAGTTGGGCTGATATGGGAGCAATTGCTCAAGATATGGAAACATATGCTTTATATTGCAATGCTCTTAGGGCAAAGAAAAACGCTTTTTCAATTCTTACAATGACTGATAGTTGTGTGACAGGAAAGTGTTTCAAAGATGAAGACAGAATGGCAGGAAATAATAAAATGATATTAACCGCTCTAGAGGCAGTGGCAAGTGGTATTTAAAGATCTTATGCAGACACGGTTTGCATGTAAAAAGTATAAAAATCTAAAAGTTGATGATTCAATCATCTATGATATTTTGGATAGTGGACGTTTGACACCATCTAGTTTTGGTTTCGAAGCTTGGTCTTTTCATGTTGTCCTTAATGACAATGTGAAAGAAAATCTTTACAATGCATGTTTTAAACAAGAAAGTATGAAGACATCTGCTTTTTCTATCGTATTGTGCACTCCAAAAACTTCAATGAGTCCTGAAGATCCTTTGGTAATAAGCAGAGCCAAAAGATTTCCTGGAGAGCTTGATGAATTTTTAGATGACTACAGAGGTTATTATGAATTCTTGAGAGATGAAGGTAGAATTGAATCATGGCTAAAAGCTCAGACATATTTGGTATGTTCAAATATGATGAATGCAGCTGTTGAAAAAGGTGTTCAATCATGTGCCATTGAAGGCTTTATGGAAGATAAAGTACTTGATGTACTCAATCTTGATAAGGAGAAATATGGCGTTGGTATCGTAATAACATTTGGTTATCCAGATGAAGAAATACGTCCAAAAATAAGGCAAAAATTAGATGAGGTTACGACTTTCTATCGTTAAATAATATAAATTGGAAGAAATAATGGAAAGATTAATTTTAGACTGTGATCCCGGACAAGACGACGCTGTTGCAATTTTACTTGCTAACGGCGCCACTAATTTAAAAGTCGAAGGTATTGTTGCAGTTGCAGGTAATGCAGCTGTCGAGGATACCCTTGAGAATGCTTTAAAACTTACAGAAGAAATAAAAATGGATGTTCCTGTCTACAGAGGATGCAGCTCTCCTTTGATAAGAAAGCAGGTCATTGCAGAGAAAATCCACGGTAAAGGTGGATATGCAGGTCCAACATTCACACAAAAAAGAATCAAACAGTGTGCTGGTGATGGAATTGATTTCACAATTGATACAATCATGAACAATCCAGGTGAGATTAATTTAGTTGCAATTGGTCCTTTGACTGATATTGCAGTTATAATAAAGAAAGAACCTCGTGTCATTGATAATGTGAAAAGAATTATCATCATGGGAGGCTCTTTAATTGAAGGAAATATAACCCCAACTGCCGAATTCAATGTTTATGCAGATCCTGAAGCTGCTCGTATCGTATTCAGCAGTGGTGCTGAGATCTATATGATGGGTCTTGATGTTACAAAACAGGTACAGCTTGGTAAAGATGAATTCAAACGCTTCAAAGAGGAGCAGAAGAACTCTCCAACCAGAGCCAGAGAGATTTTCATAGATGGCATGGAATATTACACAAGTACTTGTGTAGATGCAAATCATGAGTATCCAGCAATGCATGATCCTTGCTGCATAGCATATCTTATGGATCCATCCATTTTCTCTTTTGTAGAAAGAGATATTGATGTTGAGACCAAAGGCGAATTCACATATGGAATGACTGTGGGAAATTGGCCAGATAAAAACAGCAAGACTCATGTTGGAATAAAAGCAGATTCAGATAAATTCTTTGATATGTTATCAAAAAGTTTATCTAAAGAATAGTTACACTTGCTACCAAAAAATGGTGGTGGTATAATCTATTTGCACTATATTTAAATAATAATTTAAGGAGACATACTATGTCAGACTACATGGAAGGAACAGGCGTTCAATATCATATACATACTAAAAAAGGTGACGTTGGTAGATACGTTATATTACCTGGAGATCCAGGAAGATGTGAGAAGATTGCATCGTTCTTTGACAATCCTGCTAAGGTTGCTCAGAACAGAGAGTTCACAACTTATACAGGAACTCTAGATGGTGTTAAGGTATCTGTTACAAGTACAGGTATTGGTGGTCCATCAGCATCAATTGCTATGGAAGAGTTATGTGCCTGTGGTGCTGATACTTTCCTAAGAGTTGGTACATGTGGTGGTATTGATTTAGACGTTGAAGGTGGTGATGTTGTAATTGCAACTGGAGCTATCAGATTCGAAGGTACCTCTAGAGAGTATGCTCCTATTGAATTCCCTGCTGTTGCAGATTTTGATTGTATATTAGCTTTGAAACAGGCTTCAGAAACTTTAGGTTTCAGAACTCACACTGGTGTTGTTCAATGTAAGGACAGTTTCTATGGTCAACATTCTCCTGAAATCATGCCTGTTAGCTATGAACTTCAAAATAAATGGGAAGCATGGAAAAGACTTGGAGTAAAAGCTTCAGAGATGGAAAGTGCTGCATTATTTGTAGTTGCAGCTAAAAATCATGTTCGCTGTGGTTCAAGTTTCATGGTAGTTGGAAATCAAGAAAGAGAAAAACTTGGAATGGAAAACAAATTCTGTCACGATACTGAATCTGCAATTGAAATCACAATTCAGGCAATTCGAAACTTAATTAAAGCAGATAGCTTAAAGAAATAACCTATAATTATTTTTAATTTCAAATACCACATTGTTCTTTGCAATGTGGTATTTTCTTAAGCAACAAAAAAATACTAAAAAAGTTAATAATTCTAAATGCTTAGTTTTAAAGTTTCTCAAGTTTTGTTATTTTACTGATTTATTAATTATTTACATAGCTTGTATTTATTTGTTCTGCATCTAATTTTTTCGTTTGTTTTAATAAATGCAACAAATTGCAATTATGGTGTTGACATTAATCGCTATAACCTATATATTCACAGTAGTAATCGACGCGAGATGGAGAAGTTGGTATCTCGACGGGCTCATAACCCGTAGGTCGCAGGTCCGAGTCCTGCTCTCGCTATAATAATGATGAATCTAGGGCTAGTAAGTACACAAAGGTGGCTACTAGAACAGCAGTACCTATGCATCTTAAAAATTTTGGCAATTCATTTAGCAACATTGGTTAGCGAGTGGGTTGCCTTCTTTTTGTCTAAAATATAATTCTTATTATGATCCTTGCATATTTCTGATGCTCAAAACACACTGCTTCAGCACCAATGAATCGTTCACAGATTATACAATTGCAAGAAAAAAGTATTTTTTTGATAATCATTATTTTTTATGTTGGATCTTTATTATTTATCAGTTTAATTTAACTGCTTACTAGCAATACAATTAATATTATTATTTTTTAAAATTAAACAAATTATTGTATTAATTTAATTATTAATAATACACCTGTTGACAATAATACTCATAACCTATATATTACTGAAAGTAATCGACGCGAGATGGAGAAGTTGGTATCTCGACGGGCTCATAACCCGTAGGTCGCAGGTCCGAGTCCTGCTCTCGCTATAAATATGATGACTTTAGGACTAGTAAGTGCACAAAGGTGGCTACTAGATCAGCATTACCTATACATCGAAAAAATTTTGGCAATTCATTTAGCAACATTGGTTAGCAAGTGGGTTGCCTTTCTTTTGTCTTCATAAAAATATACATCAGTTTTTGCTCATAAAAAAACCACTTAACAAAGATGTATCAAACTCAATCACTTTCAATTCTGTATAAAAAAAGATAATAATTTTTATATTTATGCAATATCGAATTATATCATAATGAAAGATACTTCTAATTTAAAATAATCTTTTATATCATATAAAGTTATTTAACTATAATGTTAAATTTCGACTTCAATTAAAAAAAGTATCTGAGATATTTTATGCATTAAAAAAAACATTTTAAAAAAAATATCTTTTTCATATACTGTTTACAAGTCTTATCTTTTTTTCTAGTATTAAGACCCATGATGAAAAATAATTTAGGTTTTGATAACCAACGGTATTTAGAAACACAAACCGATTCTATTTTGAAAAGAATGGAACAGTTTCATGGGAAACTCTACTTAGAGTGCGGCGGAAAATTACTCTATGACTATCATGCATCAAGAGTACTTCCTGGTTTTGATCCAAATGTAAAAATTCAAGTATTTGAAAAATTAAAAGACAAAATTGATGTTATTATCTGTATTTATGCAGGAGATATTGAACGAAAAAAAATTCGTGCAGACTTCGGTATTACTTACGATGTTGATACATTGAAGATGATTGATGATTTCTCTGATTATGGACTTCGTGTTAAGGGTGTTGTGATTACTCGTTACGAAGAACAACCTTCAGCAGCTCAGTTCAAACAGTTACTTGAAAGAAAAGGAATTGCAGTTTATACACACTCAAAAACAAAAGGTTATCCAACCGATGTTGATTTGATTGTAAGTGAACAAGGATATGGTGCGAACCAATACATTGAGACAGAACGTCCTATTGTAATTGTTACAGCTCCAGGACCTGGTTCAGGTAAACTTGCAACATGTCTATCTCAACTCTACCATGATAACAAAAACGGAATTGAATCAGGATATGCTAAGTTTGAAACTTTCCCTGTATGGGATGTTCCCCTCAATAACCTTGTAAACGTTGCATATGAAGCAGCAACAGCTGATTTAGGTGATATCAACCGTGTGGACCACTTCCACCTAGAAGCTTATGGTGAGCAGGTAATAAACTACAACAGAGACCTTGATGCTTTCCCACTACTTACAAGAATTATTGAAAAAATTTCTGGTACAAAATCCATCTATAAATCACCAACTGATATGGGTGTGAATAGAATTTCTTCAGGAATCATTGATAACAAGATCTGTGAAGATGCATCTAGAATTGAAATAATTCGAAGATACTTCAGAGCATCTGTTGAATATGCTTTGGGTTTTGGAACAAAGAAAACCATCGAGAACCTTCAGGTATTGATGCAGAATCACAACATCAAAATTACTGACCGTCCAGTTGTAGCAGCCGCAGAGGCAAAACGACAGGAAGGTATTGAAAGAGGAAAAGGTTCAGAAAGTGTGGTCGCTGCTGCTGCAATGCAATTGAGCAATGGCAAGATGATCACTGGCTTGAATTCTCAGATACTACACGAAAGTGCAGCATTGATTCTTAATGCAATTAAATCACTTGCAGGAATTCCTGATTCAATTGATTTAATTCCAAATGATATTCTTCATTCAATCAGTTCAATGAAACAAGATGTACTTGCAAGTAAAGGTGTCAGTCTTGATGTTGATGAAGTTTTGATTGCTCTATCTGTATCTGCTGCATCCAATCCTGCTGCAGAGGCTGGAATCAAACAGCTCAAAAATCTTAGAGGAGCAGACGCTCATCTAACTCATATACCTGCAAATGGTGATGAAGCTGGACTGAGAAAACTTGGAATCAATTTAACAAGCAATGCAACTTTTGCTACAAACCAAATGATGAATAAATAGTTAAATTATCATAAATAAAAATCTCCATGCATTAAAATGTGTGGAGATTTTTATATCTGTACCACTCTTTATCTTATCAATTCCATCATCTTGGACAATGAATCAATTTCATATGTTGGCTTCACATGAAGATCTTCATCCATGTTGGGGGTCTGTTTTGTATTCAACCATATGGTATCAATGTTGGCTTTAAGACCACCTAAGATATCACTCTCAAGTCTATCGCCAATTATTATGCATTCATCGCTCTTTGCCTGAATTTTATCCAAAACAATATCAAAGTACTCAATATCTGGTTTTTGACACCCCATCTCACTGCTTATAAATATATTTTCAAAGTAAGATCCAAGTCCAGTTGCTTTGAGTCTTCCATATTGAGTCTCACTAACTCCATTTGTAATCATCTGGATTTTGCACTCTTCATCTCTTAGGATATCTAAAATTTGCTTTGCATATGGCATCAAACAGGTCTGTTTTGATAGAAGCTCAGTGAAGAGATTGTCCATGGCATAGGGATCTATATCAAAATCAAGTTCATCACACAAATTCTTGAATCTCAATACCAAAAGCTTATCTTGTGTCAATTCACCGCGTTCATAAGCTTTCCAACACTCTTTGTTAATTTTATGGTAGGTCTCTAATACAGCATCATCAAAATTTAAATTATAAATTCTTGCAATCTCATTGAAGGCATTTTTCTCGCCCTGTCTGTAGTCAAAAATTGTATTATCTGCGTCAAATAAAAAATGTTTATATCTCATATCTATAATATTAAACATATTTGAAAAAAAAGATATATGTTTAATTCCTTGCAAACCAAGCATTTCTGATTTATATTAATAAGTAGAGATGTTTATATGTGATATTGTCACTTACTTTTTTTTTAAAAAGTATTAGATTATAAACATAAAGAACAACAACAAAGAACAATAGTTCTTAAAGAGCATTTAATTAGAAATTCATAGGAGAATAAAAATGACACATACAACAAAAGAGACATTTCAAAAAGACGTTTTAGATTCAACAGTACCAGTATTGGTAGACTTCTGGGCATCATGGTGTGCTCCATGCAGAATGCAAGGCACAATCTTAGAAAAATATGAAGCATCTGTAGAAGGTAAAGCAAAAATTGTTAAAGTTAATGTTGATGAACAACCTGAATTAGCTCAGCAGTTTGGCGTTATGAGTATTCCTACTTTAGTAGTAATGCAGAATGGCAAAGTAAAAACTCAGATCACAGGTGTTACACAAGAACCTGGCTTGAACAAAATGCTAGGTCTATAATATTCATCTTTAAATAGATTGAAACTTATAAGGAAAGGTCTTTTCTCAAAGACCTTTCTTGCATTTTAAAGCTTATATTTTTAATCTGAAAGTGATAACAGAGCCGAAGGATTTTTAATGTAAACCTTTCCACGTCCTTGAGTAATCCAATCTTCATTTTGGAAATATTTCAACATGCGTGATACAACCTCACGAGCTGTTCCTAGATCACGTGCTATCTCATCATGTGTTATCATGATCTCATCACTTTGAACCATGGCTCTCTGTTCGATAAGAAGAGAAGCAACTCTCTTATCCATGCTTGAGAATGCAACCTGCTCAAGAGTCCACATAACATCAGATAATCTTGCAGCCATCATCTCACTTGTAAATTGAGATACCTCTGGATATTTAGATTCCAGATTGTGGTAGGCAGTTCCAGGTATTGTAATCAACTGAGTTTCTTCCTCAGCTCTCACCTGCACTTCAAAAGATATATTCTTAACACCACAGGAACCTGATAAAACACAGACATCATTATCGAACAGACGGTACAATGTCATCTCCTTACCATTCTCATTGGTTATGTATACTTTTAATCTGCCCTTTATAACGCAGATTATTCCCACGCAATGAGGAACCATTCCACCTCTAGGCAATGTTTTGGTCGGTACTTTCTCAAGTGCTAATTGATCAGAAGTTCTTAGGTTATTGTAAAACGGTAATAATGTTGAAAATTTGCTATCCATAAAATTAATAATAGTTATAACTTAAATAAAAAGAAAGTATTATAGCTAAAAATAATTCTAAAAATCCCCATTCTTATAATAGGAATACCAAAATATGGTATTTATTCAAATTCTAATCAAAATATTGCATAAAATATTTCACACAATCTTCATATATTGTATGTACCCTGATTGATATGTAGATCAATCAATATCTCAAAATAAAGCAGCTTTGATTGTTTAAATTCTGTTTTCTATTTGGTGTTTTTAACACTGATTATATTCAATATATATTGGCATAAATTAATTTACGTTGCTCGAATATTAATTTATGCCTTTTTTATGAGGCTTCCAACCATGATTTTGAAGCCTTTATATTTCCTTATACAATATGTATTTATAAATAATATTTTCATTAAATAAGAAAATATCAAGATTTTTTTCTAGACAATCCCTAAAAACAATGGTAAATTATGAATATAAATAATAAAACCTTAGAGAAAAAGAGCAAGGTATCCTATTTTTAGTAATGGGGATACTTTACTCTTTTTTTTTATGCCTATTGGGGAGTTCACATATGAAATATGACGTAATTATAATCGGTGGAGGAGTTACTGGATGTGCTATTGCAAGAAGCCTTTCTAAGTATGATCTTTCAATTGCTCTTTTGGAGAAACATGAAGATGTCTGCAGTGAGACATCAAAAGCAAACAGTGGAATAGTTCACTCTGGATATGATCCTGAGCCTGGAACACTTATGGCAAAGTTGAATGTTGAAGGCAGTGCTAAGATTGCAAAACTTTCAAAAGAACTGGACTTTGAATATAAAAGAAACGGTTCAATGATCATCAGTTTTGATAAAAAAGACGCCCCAAAACTCAAGGAACTCTACGATAGAGGTATTGCAAACGGTGTTGAGCAGATGGAATTGCTTGATGGCGATGAAGCACGCAAGATTGAACCAAATCTAAGTGATGAGGTACAGGGGGCTCTTCTATGTAAAACTGGTGGAATTGTTGATCCTTTTGGTCTCACCTATGCACTAGCTGAAAATGCATATGTTAATGGAGCTGAGTTTATTTTTAACAGCACTGTAACATCAGTTAAGAAAGAAAATGGTGTCTATCAGATACAATGCAGCGACGGTAAGACTTATGAAGCTACATATGTTGTCAATGCAGCTGGTGTTTATGCTGATAAGATACACAACTTTGTAAGCAATAAAAAACTCCATATCACTGCAAAACGTGGTAACTACATGCTTCTAGATAATGAAGTTGGCGATTTAGTGACTCACACCATATTCCAACTCCCAACTGATTTAGGAAAAGGAGTTCTTGTAACTCCAACTGCACATGGAAACATAATGATTGGTCCAACATCAGTATCACAGAATGATAAAGAAGATACATCAACAAGACCTGAAGATTTAGAAGTTGTAAAAGAGCAAGCATTGCATTCTGTAAGCAACATTCCTTTCAGAAAAGTAATAACAAGTTTTTCTGGTCTACGTGCTGCAGAAGATGGTGGAGACTTTGTACTGGGAGAGGTTGAAGATAGTGAGAACTTCTTTGATGCAGCAGGCATCAAATCACCTGGTTTATCTTGCTCTCCTGCCATAGGGGATCACATAGCAGATATGGTTGCCAAAAAGGCCAACGCTTCAGAGAAGAAGGACTTCATTGCAACTAGAAAAGGTCAAATTAGAACAAAGGATATGAATCAAGAGGAGTACACAGCTCTTATTAAGAAGAATCCTGATTATGGAACAATAGTATGCAGATGTGAGCAGGTCACAGAAGGTGAGATCATTGATGCAATAAAAAGACCTCTTGGTGCCACATCTCTTGATGGAATAAAGAGAAGATGCAGAGCAGGTATGGGCAGATGTCAAGCTGGATTCTGCACTGCAAGAACAATGGAAATATTAAGTGAGCAACTCGGTATTTCGATGGATGAAGTATGTAAAAACGAAAAAGGTTCAGAAATTCTAAAGGGAGAAGATGAATAATGAAATATGATATTGTAATTATTGGTGGTGGTCCTGCAGGACTGGCTGCTGCTGTTAGCGCTAAGAAAAATGGTACAGACAACATATTGATTATTGAAAGATCCGATTCTCTTGGTGGTATTTTAAACCAGTGCATCCATAATGGTTTTGGACTTCATACTTTTAAAGAAGAACTTACAGGTCCAGAATATGCAGCACGTTATATTGATCAGGTTAAGGACTTAGAGATTCCATATATATTGAACTCCATGGTAATTGATATCAAAGAGCATCAGGTCACTTACATAAATAGAACTGATGGCATGATAACTCTTGATACCAAGGCTATTGTCCTAGCAATGGGATGCAGAGAGAGACCTAGAGGTGCTCTCAATATTCCTGGATATCGTCCAAGCGGAATCTTTCCAGCTGGAACTGCACAAAGATTGATGAATATTGAAGGGCGCAAGGTTGGTAAGAAAATTGTCATTCTTGGTTCCGGTGATATCGGTCTTATTATGGCAAGAAGGCTAACTCTTGAAGGAGCTGAAGTTAAGGTTGTAGCAGAGTTGATGCCTTTCTCCGGTGGATTGAAAAGAAATATTGTTCAGTGTCTGGATGATTTTAACATTCCATTGAAACTCTCTCACACTGTAATTGATATTGAGGGAAAGGAAAGAGTTACAGGAGTGACCCTTGCAAAGGTTGGTCCTGATAGACGTCCAATCCCAGGAACTGAGATTCATTATGATTGTGATACTTTATTGCTATCTGTTGGTCTTCTTCCTGAAAACGAGCTATCAAGAAAAGCATCTGTAGCCATCTCTCCAATTACAAATGGGCCCATAGTAGATGATGAGCTACAAACAAGCACAGAGGGCATCTTCGCTTGCGGTAATGTACTTCACGTGCATGATCTAGTTGACTATGTAAGTGAGGAAGCAACTCTTGCAGGTAAAGAAGCAAGTGAATATGCAAAACGTGGTGAGATTGAGAGAAAAACAATCAAGATTAATGCTGAAAATGGTGTTCGCTACACCGTTCCTCAGTTAGTAGATCCCAAAACAATGACTGATTTATTGACTGTAAGATTCAGAGTAGCAGATGTTTATACAGGACGATACATATGTGTTTATTTTGGGGATACATTGATCAAAAAAACAAAGAAAAAAGTTTTGGCACCAGGTGAAATGGAAAAAGTGATACTGCAGAAAGCAGAACTTGCAAAATATCCTGATATCACATCGATAACAGTTAAGACTGAAGAGGAATAATAAAATGAGTACAAAAGAACTAACTTGCATTGGTTGCCCAATTGGCTGTTCATTGGTAGTCGATTTTGATGACCAGAAAAATGAAGTGGTGAGCGTATCTGGAAACAACTGTAAAATTGGAGATAGGTATGCACGCAAAGAACTAACAAATCCAACACGTATTGTAACAAGCAGCATAAAAGTTGAAGGCGGCGATTCAGCAATGGTATCTGTCAAAACTGAAGAAGATATTCCAAAAGGAAAGATCTTTGATATAATGAAAGAGATTCATGCAACTGAGGTCAAAGCTCCAATAAAGATTGGTGATGTTCTGATCAAAAATGTTGCAGGTACAAATGTTAACATCGTTGCAACACGAAATATAGAAATTGCATGAAATAAAAAATAATAAACTTTCTCCTATTCGACATAAAGTTTTGGGTAACTGAAGATATATTTCTCCAGCTGCCCTTTTTTTATGACTACATTTTGCACCTATTGTGGATAAAAACTTATGGAATAAAACAAAAAAAACCTTTATGTTAAAGGTATATTACATTTTAGGAGAGATGCATGAGTAACAATGATATTAGAGAGATTTTTCTTGATTCCCCTATTATTGCCGCAATCAAGGATGACGATTTATTGAATAAGGCAGTTATGAGTGACTGTGATGTTGTCTTCGTTTTGTATGGTACAATTTGTAATATAGATAAGATTGTTGATAAGATCAAAGAAAACAATAAAATTGCCATTGTTCATGCAGATTTGATTCAAGGTCTTGGTAATAGAGACATCGCTGTTGATTTCATAAAAGAGCACACAAGAGCTGATGGAATAATTAGCACAAAACAAAATCTGGTCAGAAGAGCAAAAGATTTGAATATGATTGCTGGAGAGAGAACCTTTGCAGTTGATTCAATGGCTATGAACACCATCAAAAATCATATAAATACACTCAAACCTGATTTCTTAGAGATAATGCCTGGTCTTGTAACAAAGATTATCTCTCAGATAAGTTCAATCACACAGGTTCCTGTGGTAGCAGGTGGACTGATAAGTGACAAGCAGGACATATTGAGTGCTCTTGATGCTGGTGCTTGTGCAATCTCAACAACACGAAGTGAACTCTGGGCTCTTTAAACAATACATATAGGATATACTAAAAATTCAAAAGTTAATTTTTCAATAATTGATTGAAAGGTTTTGGTTATTCTTCACCGAATTTTACATTTCTACTTGTTATTATCTTCCAAATTTATATAATGAATGAATTATGAAAATTTTTGAACAATTTAGCATCATCTTCTTCATTTGTTTGGTAGGAACATATATATCATCAATTCTACCTTTCACTTTTCCTGGAAGCGTTGTCTCGATGATTCTTCTTTTCATCCTTTTAGATAAAAAGATCATCAAAGAGAGATCAATCAGCACCGTTGGGGATTTTCTTCTCTCCAATATGGCAATATTTTTTGTTCCAGCGTCAGTCGCTATAATGAAAAATTACAGTGCTATCTCCTCTATTTTATGGAAGTTCGCTCTCATAATAGTGCTCTCAACTATTTTCACTTTCTTTATCTCAAGTAAGAGTGTCTCACTTGTTATATATCTGCAAGAAAAAAAACAATTAAAAAAAGACAAAAAAAATGCAACTAACTAGCAATCCTATATTCGGAATATTACTTACCTTCATCACTTACATAATTGGTGTCAAAATTAATCAAAAATTCAAAAAAACCTGTTTGAATCCAATTCTTATAGCTCTTGTTCTAATAATTGCATTTCTAAATATATTTAAAATCCCTTATGAAAACTACTGTGAAGGTGGAGATATCATAACGATGATGTTGACTCCAGCCACTGCAGTTATTGCATTGTCTGTTTACAGACAGAGAAAACTATTGAGAGAGCACTACATAGCTATAATAGTTGGTACTGGTATGGGGTCTCTTGCATCCATCAGTTCAATATATCTTCTTGGAACGTTTTTAAAGGTTGATGCTCAGACAATTGCATCTCTATTACCTAAATCTGTAACAACTCCAATTGCAATGGCTATCTCAACATCTATTGGTGGTATGGCTGCTTTAACAATCATTGCAGTTTTGATTACAGGTGTTTTGGGTTCAATCTTTGCACCATTACTCATCAAAATGTTCAAAATAAAACACCCTGTAGCTCAGGGTGTTGGTATTGGATCTTGCTCCCATGCTTTAGGAACAACTAAGGCCATAGAGCTGGGAGAAGATATTGGTGCAATGAGCGGTATCTCAATAGCCTTTTCTGGCTTATTCACCGTCGTATTTGCTCTTTTGTTTTTTTAAGAAAGGAATAATAGGTTTTCCTTTTGCTCTTCGTTTTTCAGTAGCTTTTTTGAGCTCATCTGCAGGAATAGCATTTATCAAAGGCTTGAATCCATAACCAAGAACTTGATAAGTCTCATGTACAAATACAAAGGCACGTTCATCTTCTTCATGAACAATGCGAATTGCCTTGTTTATCATTGTATTTGGAAGAACAACCATCAATATCTTGCGATCTTGCTTAGTGTAGATACCTTGGCCATTCAAAAGGGTACCACCTCTTCCTAAATCTTTTATGATTCGCTCACTTATCTTCTCGACGTTCTCACTGATTATATAAGCAGTCTTTGCATATTTAGTTCCCATACTCAAGACAACATAGTTTATAGTCTGTCCTGAAACATACAGGGTGAATATTGCAAAAAGAGCACTTTCAAAACCAAAGAAGATACCACCAGCTACTACAACTACACCATCACAGATAAACAAAGCATTACCAAGTGGAATCTTTGTGTATTTATTAAGTATTTGAGCCACGATATCTGTTCCACCAGTGTTTGCTCCTGTCTTCATAACAAGGCCTATTCCAAAACCAGATAAAAATCCGCCGAATATACCGGAACTGATCACATCAACTTTATCTGTATAATCAAGGAACCCATTGTAACCAGTGAGTTGGCCAAATAAAGTTGTGAATAAAGCCAGGAATACAACTCCCATAAGGCTCTTCACACCGTATAATTTACCAAATATTCTCATGCCAATTAAAAATAGAGGAATGGAACAAACCAATATAGTCAAACCGGTATCAATACCCAATAAATAATACACAATGGTAGCAATACCATTCAAACCACCTGCAGCAATTTTGGCAGGTGTAATAAAACAGGCTATTGAAAAACCTGTTATAGCAGTTCCAAGAACAATCAGTAAATTATCTTTTACTTTACGTGTCATTGTGAGCTCCTTAATAAAATGATTTTAGAAATCAGAAGGACGTCTATCTCCCATTATTAGCATTGAAGAAGTTTGGTCTAGAAATAGAGAGACCTGCTTCTTTCTTCTCAATGCGGTACAAGGGTATTGCGGATTATATGGTTCAAACAGACAAGCTGCAACCCCCCTAGCCTTTCTTTGGTCAGGACAAGATACAAGTATTATCCTTGACTGCAGAAGTTTCGTTATAGATAGCGTTATAGCTCTTGTTGGAACATCGTCAAGCTTCTTGAACCAACCTTCAGTTACAAGCTGCTTTCTGGACCTTAAATTGAGTGTCACATCGATATAAGGATCTGGAATGCTGAAATTTGCTGGCGGATCATTATATCCAATATGTCCATTCTCACCTATGCAGGCAAATGCAACATCAAATCTAATTTTTTCAGCAATATCATTTATATATTTGATTGTGTTTACAGAACTATCAAGATAATAAAAATTTTTTAATTTTTGTTCGCCTAAAAGATCAATAAAGCAAGTCTGAATGAAATAACTATTACTTTGTGGAGATTCTGTATCGATATCTAAGAATTCATCAAATTGGAATACAGTAACTTTATCCCATTGTATATCATCATATAGTGCTAAATTTTTAAGAGTTTCAATTTGACTTGCACCAGATTCTAAAACTATAAAGGCTTCACCTCTAGTTTCAATTGCACTCTTTATCTTGTCTGCACCTGCACGGGCAGCTAACTTACCCAAATCTCTTTTATCATCACAAATAGATATTCTCATATGGCCTCCAAACAATTTGTTATAGTATATTATAATTAAGAGTTCTCAAAAAGAACTTACATACAAAAAGCTATAAATTCTTGCATCACTCACTTTGTTAAAACTATAGCTAGTTTAAATATTATTCAACATAGCATTTTAAAAAATAAATATTAATAAAAAATTTGTACAAAAAAAATTATATTTTAACTTTCACTTCACACAACTTATTCACTTTTTAATTCAATTATTATGTATTACTGTGTAGTTATCACATATACTTCACAATAGTTTTTTCACTTCACATAGATTTCACAAATGTAATCTATATATTAACTAATATAAATTAGATTGAAACGATACATATTTAAAGAATGAAATTAATAAACAAACAAAATAAGAATTGATCTAATTTAATCTTAACAATAAGAAAGGAAAAACAGAGTATGAAAAGACGTATATTAACTGGCTTATTGATTTTAATTATTGCAACTCCAATGTTCGCCACATCAATTGATGATGTTGTCAACACAGCATTAAGTAAATCAAAAACAGTAGAGAGCGCAAAAACAACTTTATTATCTAACCAACTGACGGCACAACTTTTGTTGGTAGAAGATAATCCAAGTTACAGTGTATCAACCGGTGATTTGACCTGGGGCGATGAGAGTTCTGACTCAGATTATTCAGATGATTTTACATTTGGTCCTGAATTTACATTCTACTTCAACGATGACAGTGAGACAACAATAAACACTCAATCTGAATTTGTGATAGAAGATGGTGATATCACAGGAACAAAGATAAGTTCTGCAATCACATCAACAATTGATTTAAATCCTGACGATATGACTGATGATATCACAGCAGATATGAATATATATGAAGCTACTTACCTTTATAACAATGCTTTGTTGACACTCAAAGGACAGATTTATACATATATAAGCAACATATTATCATATGAGAAGGACCTATTTGTAGCAGAGAATACTCTTGATGAGTATCAAACGTCATATGATGAATCTATTGCTATTGGATCTTATATTGAAAGTGATACAGAAGCACAGCTTCAATTAGCAAAAATAAAGACTCAAGAGAATGTTATTGAGCAGTACAAAAAGAATATTGAATTAACAAAACAACAATTCGAGAGCTATACAGGCGTTGAATATACTGAACTTGATGATTTTGATGATGTTGAACTTTCAATGGATTCTTCTAAATTGAACTCATTGATTACAATTGCTGATTACCAAACTCAAATATATCAAGAAGAACTTAGAGTTCTCAAAGAAGATACAAATGAGGTTGAACTCAATGGTGGTATTGCTTCCAATACCTATGATGATTCAAGTTATACCGATGAATATAGTATAAATGGTGATGCAACTTATTCCGTCAACAACTTCAGTTTCTCTGGTGGCGTTAAAGGTTCATGGGCATACGATACAGGAGATTTCACTCCATATGTTTTGGTAAATTTAACTTATACAAGTGATAGTACCAGTACAGAGGATGCTCTTGAGATTCAATCAAAAGCTAATGATGTTCAATCAAGTAAATTAGATTACCAAGAAGCAATTTCAGATCACACATTGAACATCTTCTCTTTACAAAATGATATTCAGATTTCAAATCTAGAATTACAGCAGCAGAATTTTGACACTCAGGTAAATCTTCAAAACTTAAACAGTCAGCAGACTCTTTTTGATAATGGTCTGATAACTGAAGATGAATTACAAGATGCTAAAGATGAATGTCAGTTAGATATTCTTGAAGAACAGATATTGAAGCTTGATCGCTTAATTCTACAAAACAACATTGATAAAGAATTCATATAGGAGATAACAGTATGAGTGAAAAAAATAAAAATAAAACAGAAGAAACACAGGCTCCTGTATTAACAGCAGAAGAGAAAGTAAAAATTAATATAGAGAAGAAAAAGAAAGCAGCTAAAAGAAAAAAGAACATAACAAGACTTGTAATTCTTGCAGTGATTATTGCAGCTGCTTACATATTCCAAACTAAGAGTTCATCTGGTTATTATCCTTGGCAAGATGCCGAAGCTATTGAAGCTTCTAAGGTAGTAGCTCCAGAAGAAATTACTGTTCAATCTCTTATATATTCAACTACAGTTGATATCAGTGGAGAATTGGAGCCTTTAGATACACAGGAAGTTTATTCCAAGTCTGATGCTACAGTCACAGCGGTTTATGTTGAAGAAGGTGATTACGTTAAAGCAGGAGATCTTCTTGCTACAATGGATGACACAGATGAACAATATGCAATTGCAGAACTAGAAGCAGAGATTAAAGAATCCAAAATTAAAGGAACTTCTTCAGAGTTAGCACTATTAGAGATGGAATTGGTGAGTTACCAATCGGCTCTAGCTGATACTAAGTTATATGCTCCAATAGATGGTATTGTAACATCAGTTGATGTAGATGTTGATGATTATGCAGAAACTCAAGATAGTTGTTTCACAATCATTGATCCATCTAAATTAACAGCAGAAGTAGAAATTGATGAGATTGATTTGAGATATATCGATTCTGATAGTATTGCTAATTTCACATTTGATTCAGTTCCAGGAGTTACAACTGAAGCTTATATCTCATACATGCCTTATGCAGGTTATCTTTCAGATGAAGGCATTGGTGTAAAACTTGTTGATTTCACAATTGACAATCCACCAGAAGGTGTTTACCCAGGTTACTCTTTTGAAGGAACAATAAAAGGTCAGACAGATGAAGCTATATTGATTATAGAATCAGATGCAGTTAAGACCGATTCTGATGGTTACTCTTATGTTATGAAGAAGAACGACAGTGGTGAACCTGAAAAGACTATTGTTACAACCGATTATTTAACTGAAGGCTATGTAGAAATAATGACAGGTGATGTATCAGAAGGTGATGTACTGTTGGTATTCCCAACTGTTTCTTCCTCTGATGATGATGATTCATCATCAAGCTTCAGTCTATTATCAACCGGTGGTGGTCCAGGCCAAGGTCCAGGAAATAACAACGGTGGCGGACAAAGAAGGGACTAGATGGAAAAAGATAACAAAAAAACAATCATAAAAATAGATCATGCCAGTAGATTTTATACCGTCGGTGATATAACTGTTAAAGCTTTAAATGATGTTTCTTTAGAAATTAAAGAAGGTGAATTTACTTCAATAATGGGTCCCTCAGGTAGTGGTAAATCAACATTGATGAATCTAATTGGATGTCTTGATTCTCCATCAGATGGAAACATATATATTGATGATCAACCAACATTCAACATGGATGAAACTGAACTAGCATTTCTTAGAAATAGTAAGGTTGGATTCATATTCCAACAGTTCAACTTGCTTTCAAAACTTACAGCTTTGGAGAATGTAACAACACCTCTTCTATATGCTGGAATTAAAAAAAGAGAAAGAGTTGAAAGAGCAAAAGCAGCTTTAGAAAAAGTTGGACTTGGAGATAGAATTTATCACAGACCTAACGAGATGTCAGGTGGTCAGAAGCAGAGAGTGGCTATTGCAAGAGCAATTGTTACAAATCCTTCTATCATTTTGGCTGATGAACCAACAGGTGCTCTTGATTCTACAACAGGTGAGCAGATAATGGAATTATTCTGGCAACTACACAGTGAAGGAAGAACAATCATATTTGTAACCCACGATAGAAATCTTGGATACCAATGTTTGAGACAGGTACATATAAAAGATGGACACTTGGAGGATGAGAAATGATAATTGAAAATACAAAACTTGCCTTTAAGGCCCTAGTAGGAAGCAAACTTAGAACTGTACTTTCTTTATTAGGTATTGTCATTGGAGTTGCCTCTGTTGTAACTATTCTTACTTTAGGACAGTCAATACAGACAAACATTACAGACTCAATCTCAAGTGCAGGTCCCGATCTTATTACTTTCTCTCCCTCTGATAATGGTGAGGAAGCAGATATTTTTACAGAAGAGTATTCAACCTTTATGGCATCACTGGATGATCGTATTGAAACCGTAATGGCTATGGATAACAGCAGTACAACAGTTAGAGTTGGACAAGAATCTGAGAGTGCCAATGTATATGGTGTTCCAAGTACTTATGATGATAACTTGGCTCTCACCTTTGCCAGCGGTGAATTCTTTGCTCTATCCGATAGCATAACTTCCAGACAGGTTGTGGTTCTCGGTACAAATGTAGCGGAGGAATTATTTCCAACCGGAAATGCCGTAGGAAATACTGTAATGCTCAACAGAAATGGACAAGGTAAATCTTACACAGTTGTAGGAGTATTGGAAGATAAGGATGCAATATTTTCATTGAATTTTGATGATAGTGTATTCATTCCTTATTCAACATACCAAGCAAGATTGAATAACTCTCCAAATGTAGGTTCTTATATAATCAAGGTAGCAGATGAAAATGATACTCTTGATGTTTCAGATAATGTTGAAGCTTATTATGATGATCTAATCGGTGAAGATTATTTCAGAATCATGTCTCCTACCACAATGGCAGAGATGGCAACATCAGTTACTTCGACTCTTAGTTCTTTCTTAGCAGCAATAGCTGCAATCAGTTTGTTGGTTGGTGGTATAGGAATTATGAACATAATGCTTGTATCGGTATCAGAGAGAACGAAAGAAATTGGTATAAGAAAAGCACTTGGTGCTGCACCGGCTGTTATTAGAGGACAATTTATTTGTGAATCTCTTGTAATAACATTGATAGGTGGTGTTATAGGAGTACTGATTGGATTGGCGGCATCTTATGGATTCTCGGTTTCAATGGGTACATCTTTTGTTATCAGTACATTCTCTATTGTCATCTCAATGGGATTCAGTATGATAATAGGATTGTTCTTTGGTTGGTATCCAGCTTTGAAGGCTTCACAGCTTGATCCAATTGATGCATTGAACTACGAGTAGAGATACTCATAATATAATGAAAGCTCGTATCTTAAATGATGCGGGCTTTATTATTGGTCTGTGATTTTTTATTTACCATGTTGTATAAAAACACAATGTTAAAATTTAATTGTATAGTTCTTAAGTGTATTGATCTTTGCAAGAGCTAATACATCATCAGTCAAAACATAATCAAACTCTGTGTCAGATGTAAGTAGCATCCATTAATTATATCAACAACTAAGTTAAAAGGAAATTCAGTAAATTGATTTGTTATATATCAAAAGGTATAAACAGTATCTGATAATTGTATAATGGTTGATTATATTACTTAATTAAAGAGTAACCCAAATCAGCCTATGTATTGAAATAGTATAACTGTATAATCTTTCTAGAATTAACTATCGTAAAGTTACATCATTCTATTCCTTCAATTAATATCAGCAAAATCATGACCACCCTTCAAAAGGGTGGTTTGCTCTGCGGCTATAAGCCGCTTTTGCCTACTGCGTCTAAAGGCGCTGGGTAACCACTCCGTTTTTTACCCAAGTGCAATTGACGCATGCTGCCACAAAAAGTGGCTATTTCTTTTTTTTACCAGCTGTTGTAAAAGGATTTTCATATTCCTTCACACTCAACTTATCTAATGCTATATCATGTTGCTCTTGCTCTCTAATATACTTCTTAATTGTAGCTTCATTCAGACCAACAGTGGAAACATAATAACCTTCCGCCCAAAAGTGTCTATTGCCAAATTTATATTTTAAATTTGCATGACGATCAAACATCATCAAGGCACTCTTCCCTTTTAAGTATCCCATAAAGCTGGATAACTATATTTTAGGTGGAATACTTACAAGCATGTGTACGTGATCAATCATTTAATATACTTCTAAGATCTCAATACCTTTGTA
>JBFHKM010000004.1:0-52213 GCA_041595335.1 Sphaerochaetaceae bacterium | reverse complement strand
GCTCAGTCGGTAGAGCAGGTGGCTGTTAACCACCCTGTCGGGGGTTCAAATCCCTCCGAGCGCGCTTGGTAAGCTCTCTAAAGAAATTTGGGGAGCTTATATTTTTGCTCAAGACATGAGAGCTTGTTCATGTCACGACTGAAAGAATTTTATATAATGCTGTATTATTAATTATTCTTTCAACTAAGAATACTTTCTTAAAGGAATTGACGATGGCAACTAGAAGAGGTCCCCGTTTTAAAGAATGTCGTAGATTAGGTGTGAATGCTTGTGGTCACCCTAAGGCTATGGATCGCGCAAATGATCCTGCTTTTCGAAAGAAACACAAAGTTTCCGATTATGGATTACAACTTGCTGAAAAACAGAAAGTTAAAGCATATTATGGTATCTTTGAAAAGCAACTTCGCAACTACTACGCTGAGGCTAGTAAATCTGTATTAAGAACAGGTGATGCATTAATCACTACTCTTGAATGTAGATTGGATAACTTAGTTTTCCGTATTGGATTTGGTAACTCAATCAGACTTTCACGTCAGCTTGTTTCCCATGGCCACATATTGGTAAACGGAAAGAAGGTTGATATTCCTTCTTATCGCTGTAAAGTTGGCGATGTGATTTCTCTTAAAGAAAAATCACAAAAGAACGAACAGTTCAAGAAAAACTTCTTGGGTGCTGCAAAGTTCAAACTTGCTTATATTGATAAGGACGAAGCTAAATGTGCTGGTACTCTTTTAAGAATGCCAGAAAGAGCTGAAGTTCCTGTAGAAATTAACGACCAATTGGTAGTAGAATTCTATTCTAAATAAGTTCTAACTTATTTAATAATAATGAAAAATCTCTCAGCAGCATCTGAGAGATTTTTCTATTTTCCAGTAAAGTTTTAAGGAAAAAAAACTACATAGCATAATATACTATGTAGATAGAAAAAATAAATTAAATTCTAATTACTTGTTTTCATTTATAAATTCTTTAGGCGCGATTAATTCAAAGAAATGTACTGTTCCATCTTGTAGTGATACAGCTGTGACCAATTTTCTAAAAATTTTATCAAAACCAGTCGCATTTTTTAATATAGCAGTGTTTCCAGTTTTTACAATAGAATTTGCTATTGTTCGAGTTGTTGTGGTAATTTTAACAACATTATCTTTTTCAAAAGATCGTTCCATTTGAACAAATTCCTTTTGTCCCTTTTTCCTTTTGGGTTTACCTGTTAAAGGAATACCAAAAATTGTTGAGTTTTTTTCAAAATCTTCAAAATGAAATGTATCAAATACTCTGAAAAGAAATACTCCATATTCTCTTTGTGTTCCGTCTGAGCAGCCATACCAAGTTGAAAATGTTTTCCAAGTTAGTTTACCGCCGTGCTTCTGTTCTAACTTAGAAAGAAATAATTCTGTTTCTTCGTCCATGCATTGCTCCTTGAATAATAGTGTTAATTATTGTAGCATGCAAATCAGATTATTGAAAGTAATTACTAGGTAGAGGACATATTAAAGCGATGGATTATAGTGAAAAAGATTTTGGAAAGATATTAAAGAAAAATGCGCTCAATATACGACGTCTTGTTTTGCAAGATGATACCGAGTGTATGAGAGTCTATGATAGAAATCTAGAAGAATTTCCAGTTTCTGTTGATTTATATGGTAAATTTGCGAGAATTACTGATTATAGCTTGAATGGACTTGATGAAGACATAATTGCAACTTGTTGTGATATTGTTAGACGTATGTGCTATATTCAAGCAGATCATGTTATTTTTCATAGAAGATCAAAAATTGGAAAAGAACAACATGAAATTCTTAGCGAGCAGAGTTTGCTTGTGGAAGTAAAGGAAAGTGGACATACCTTTACTGTCGATTTAACAAAACGTATAGATACAGGCTTATTTTTAGACCATATGAGAACTCGTCAGATGGTTCAACAAATGAGCAGAAAACTTAGAGTACTGAATTTATTTTCATATACTGGAGCTTTTTCAGTTTACGCTGCTGCTGGTGGTGCTATGAAGGTTGATTCGGTTGACTTGAGTTCTACTTATACTGAATGGGCAAAAGATAATCTTCTCAAAAATGGTTTTGAGGGGGAAAATTACAACTGTATTGCAACCGATGCCTTAAAATTTATTATTGAGTCTGTTAAAGAAGGTCGCAAATATGACTTAGTTATATTTGATCCACCGAGTTTCTCAAACAGCAGAAAAATGGACGATAAGTTTGATGTTAGCAAAGATTATGTGCGCTACTTTAACTTGATCAACAATTTACTTGAAGAGAACGGAATATTAATATTCTCAACTAATTTGAGTTCTTTTCATATGGACACAGGAAGGGTAAGAGGATTTAAAGTTACACAAATTACTAAAGATGTGACTGCGCCTGGCTTTACAAAAGCAAAAGGAACCTCACGTACCTGGTTATTAACATGGACCAATCATTTGAGACTTCAGAAAAGAGATTATGAAGGAAGATTGGGCATACAAAAAGCGAAGGATCCTGACTATATAGACTGGCAGGAAGATAAGGAAAAACCAAACATGGATATTTTAAACGAAAACAAAGAAGAAGAAGTAGTAGAAACTTTAGCTAACACAGAAGATCAAACAGTAGAAAACAATGTAGAAAACACAACTGAAGATGCAAAAGAAACAGCTGTAGCAGATGATGCTGCAGATACAGCAATTGAAGAAGTAGAAGAGAAAGCATCTGAAGAAGATACAAATGATTTTGAAAAAATAATTGCAACTCTAGAAGAAGATGAAATCCCTTCAACTGAAGAAGTTTCTAATGAAGACGGTATGTTGACACTTGACTGGGATGACAGTGAAGTTGTTGCTCCAACAGTTAGAACTAAATCTAAACCTAGAGCAGTTACAAGTCTTGCTGATAGAAAACTCAATAATAGAGAAGAAAATACAGAATCATCAGATTCTTATAAATCAGATAGAAGAGATTCTCGTGGTGGACGAGGTGATGACCGACGTTCAGGTAGAAGAGATGAAAGCAGATCTTCTTATGGTCGTGATAATAATAGAGATAGAAAACCTTCATATGGTCGTGATAACGATAGAGACAGAAGACCTTCTTTCGGTCGTGATAACGATAGAGACAGAAGACCTTCTTTCGGTCGTGATAACGACAGAGACAGAAGACCTTCTTATGGTCGTGACAATGACAGAGACAGAAGACCTTCTTATGGTCGTGACAACGACAGAGACAGAAGACCTTCTTATGGTCGTGATAACGACAGAGATAGAAGACCTTCATTCGGTCGTGACAATGACAGAGATAGAAGACCTTCATTCGGTCGTGACAATGACAGAGATAGAAGACCTTCATTCGGTCGTGATAATGACAGAGACAGAAGACCTTCTTATGGTCGTGATAACGACAGAGACAGAAAACCTTCATTCGGTCGTGATAATGACAGAGACAGAAGACCTTCTTATGGTCGTGATAATGACAGAGATAGAAGACCTTCATTCGGTCGTGACAACGACAGAGACAGAAGACCTTCTTATGGTCGTGATAACGACAGAGATAGAAGACCTTCATTCGGTCGTGACAACGATAGAGACAGAAGACCTTCATTCGGTCGTGACAACGACAGAGATAGAAAACCTTCTTATGGTCGTGATAATGATAGAAAATCTTTCTCTCGTGATGACAGAAAGGACGGAGATAGAGGCGGCAGATCTTTTAATCGTGATGATAGAAGAGGTCCTTCTCGTGATTCTCAAGCTCCAAGACGTGGTGGAAATGGTCCTAAACCTTATGGTTTTGACAATGTTAAGCAGACACGAACAAGAGGTGAAGATGAAGGCGGTTTCTTCTGGTTATCAAACAATGACAAGAAAGATAAATAAGTCTAATTTTTAATTCTTAATATATTGAGGGCAGATTTCTTCGGAGATCTGTCCTTTAACTTTCTTAGTATGTATATATCTGCAGAAAAACATGCTGAGACTAAAACTAATCTTGTGAATTAAACTTTTAAGTAAACTTTAGAAATATATTTTTGAGATTATTATTTGACTGAGACGAATTATTCTATATATCTAAAAATTTCTATATTAAAATAAAAAGTTCTTATTGATATATAGATGTAAAATGAAAAAATGTACTGTTAGTAATTGAAATAGATTAGGATTGAACCATTTAAGATTGAGACCATGATCCTTTTAAAAGGGAGATGGCTTCTGAATTAAAAAAATATTGGAAATAATTTATGATGTTCACTAATTATTGTTAAAGAACAAATAAAAAACACAATTCATTTATATTGTTTACTTACAAACCAATAAATACCAAAATTATTCTATAATAATGGTTTATTTACACGAATTCAGGATAATTTTCCTATATTTTTATATAAAAGCCTAACATATAATAAGTATAAATCTATCATTGATTAAGGAGTTAAAATTCTTGATTAGGAAAAAAGTACTATTGCTATTGAAATAAATAATAAATAAATTCTAAGTCACTTGCAAAAAATTAAATAAAGTATATTATTGTATTAACGAACAATGAATATTGGAAATTTGAGATAATAATTGAATAAATGGATATATATCGCTTATAAAGGCTTTATTTGAAAAAAGAAATGCAAAATTGGAAAAATTTTAAAAAACCAAATTTAGTTAGTACTAAGAACTAATTTGTTTTGATCTTTTTTGTTATTGGTCTTCAGCTTTTAATAAATTTTAATTTTTTTTATGAGATTTGGATATATATACTATTATTTTACAGTTCTTTGACTTTTTCTTGTTTTTAAATTGACATTTTACTTCATTTGTATGAAAAGTGTAGAAAACTTATCTTATATCTTTTATATTCGAATCGTATGAGCAACCAAAAATTAGAGTAAGGAGAAATATTGTATGAAACGCAGTGCTTCTAGTGAACTAAGACGATTAACAAATCATGTACGTCGTAAGTTAATGACTTTCGAAGGTGCAGCAGACGGAAGAAGACAGACATCTTCACATTATTATATTATCAGCTATATTGCTTCAATGGACAAAACTCCTGTTTTTCAGAGAGATATAGATAAGACATTTTCTTTAAGACGACCTACCACAACTGAAATTTTGAAATTAATGGAACGAAATGGTTTAATTAAGAAAAAATCAGTTGAAAATGATTTAAGATTGAAAAGAGTAGTATTGACCCCAAAGGCTAAAAAAATAAATGATGATTTTGAACTTTTTTTAGACAATATGGAAAATGAAATGTGTGCTGGATTGAGCGATGAAGATATGGAAACATTCTTCAGAGTTTTAAAAACAATGAGAGAAAATCTAGAAGCTTCAGAAAACGATAGTCAATAATTCTTAAAGATATCATTAAAAGAGGAACCTAATCAAAAAATATTTGGTGATGGTTTCTTTTTTATTTTTGACTTACAGTTATATTCTTATATACTAAGTACAGCATAAAAACATATTTGTTCTTGATTAATACTTATTAACAAAGTATTTTTTTATTATAATATGAATCAATTTACTTTAGTATAATTAAATCAAAATTCTTTTAAAAACAAATTATTATAAAATTATATAAAGATAATAGGAAACGGTGATAGAATGATAAAAACTTTACTTAAGAGTGTAAGGGAGTATAAAAAGTATACGATCCTTACACCGATTATGGTTGTTATGGATACATTATTTTTCACTTTGATACCTAAATTAATGGCATCTTTAATCGATGAAGGAATCACTCCTGGCGATTTAGATTCTGTTTATAAAATTGGGCTTAAATTATTACTAGCTATAGTTCTAATGATGGCCTTTGGTATCCTTGGTGGTGTGTTTGCTGCAAAAGCTTCTGGAGGATTTGCAAAGAATCTTAGACATGATGTCTTTTACAAAATGCAAGATTTCTCTTTTTCAAATGTTGATAAATTTAATTCAAGCAGTTTGGTTGTACGTTTGACAACAGATGTTCAACGACTGCAGGGTGTATATCAAATGATAATTCGTTTGGCTTTTAGAGCACCTTTTTCTTTAATATTTGCTTGTGTAATGGCATTTACTATTAACAAAAAATTGGCAATGATATTTTTGTATGTAATTCCTTTTATTGCTTTATTTCTTTTCATTATTATTAAAGTTGCAATGCCAAGATTTGAGAAAGTTTATAATGAGTATGATGTATTAAATGGTGTTGTTAAGGAAAATTTGGATGGAATTCGTGTTGTAAAAGCATATGTAAGAGAAGATCACCAGAATAAAAAGTTTCAAAAAGAAACAGCTTTTATAGAAAATTTATATAAAAGAGCTTATGGACTTCCTATTTTAGCACTTCCAATTATGCTAATGTTTGTTTACTTGGTAACTATCATTATAACTTGGTTTGGATCCAAAATGGTTATTGCTCATTCATTAACTACAGGAGATCTATTTGCTTTAGTCAGCTACACTGCAATGGCATTATTTTCATTGATTATGCTTTCTGTGGTTTTTGTAAATCTTACTGTTAGTCTAGCAAGTGCAAAAAGAGTTGTGGAGGTTTTTGAAGCAAAATCTGATATAAGAAACAAATCTAATCCAGTTACAGAAGTTAAAGATGGTTCTATAAAGTTTGATCATGTCGATTTCAGTTATTTAGGTAGAGAAGATAAGCTTGCACTTAGAGATATTAATATTGATATTCCTTCAGGTCATAAATTAGGTATTATAGGAGGCACTGGTAGTTCTAAATCTACATTAGTACAACTCTTGCCTAGACTTTATGATGTGCTCAACGGCAGTGTAAAAATTGGTGGTGTAGATGTAAAAGAATACGATATTAAAGTACTTCGTGATAATGTCTCATTTGTACTTCAAAAATCAGTTTTGTTTAGCGGTACTGTTAGAGAAAATCTAAAATGGGGTAATCAAAATGCTACTGATGAGCAGATCATTGAGGCATGTAAAATTGCTCAAGCTGATGGTTTTATCAATGAGTTTGCTGAAGGATATGATTATTTTATAGAACAGGGCGGTTTGAATGTTTCTGGTGGTCAAAGACAGAGATTGTCAATTGCTAGAGCATTATTGAAGTCTCCTAAGATAATAATATTTGATGATTCTACAAGTGCTGTTGATATGGCAACAGAAGCTAGCATCAGAGAAGGATTGGCTTCTAATCTTCCAGGATTGACTCAGGTAATTATTGCACAGAGGATAACTTCTGTTAAAGATTGTGATTCTATTCTTGTATTAGATGATGGTAAGATTGATGCTATTGGAACTCATGAGGAGTTGTTAGCTTCAAATCTTATTTATCAAGAAGTTTACAAATCTCAATCCAGGGAGGATGCATAATGGCAGAAGCAAGAAAGCGTGTTCCAGGACCTGGTCCTCATGGAGCTATGGGTAAGGTTGAAAAACCAAAATCTTTTGGTAGAACTACAAATCGTTTGTTATCATATTTAAAAGTTCATTGGTTTGGACTTCTGATTGTAGTTGTTTGCATTATAATAGCTGCAGCAGCTACGATTTATTCAGGCATTTTTCTTGGAACTATAATTGATAACAATTTGCTACCTATGCTAAAATCTGGTGACAAAGATATGAGTAGCATAGCCTATGAAATCATCAAATATGCAATAATCATGATTGGTGGTTCATTAGCAACATATATATATTCAAGAATAATGTTAAATATTTCTCAAAGAGTACTTAGAGTTATAAGAGATGAAATGTTTGAACATATGGAAAGTCTTCCTCTAAAGTATTTTGATTCCAATGGTCATGGTGACATCATGAGCCGTTACACAAATGATATTGATGCAATGGTAAATATGCTAACTCAAAGTCTTCCTAATGTATTTTCGAATACTCTTCAAATGGTTGGCGTTTTTGTTGCAATGATAGTTTTGAGTTGGAAGTTGACTGCAGTTGTTGTCGTAACTCTTGTAGCGATGGCGTTGGTTTTGAAGTTACTAGGATCTTCTTCAAGTAATTATTTCTCAAAGCAGCAAAAATCTTTAGGTAAAGAAAATGCTTTTATTGAAGAGATGACATCAGGTATAAAGACTGTAAAAGTATATAACCATGAAGGTGAGGTTAAGAAAAATTTTGATAAGTTGAACACTGAACTCTGTGAAAATACAACCAAAGCTAATATTTATTCAAATGTATTCATGCCTGTCATGCAGGGGTTGGGAAATCTTCAGTATGCTCTTTTGGGAGTTGTCGGTGGTATTTTAATTTCAAGGGGTATGTGGGCTATTACTTTAGGAATAGTTGTAAGCTTCTTGCAGCTATCAAAAAGTTTAACAGATCCTTTAGCTCGTTTGGGTCAACAGGTGAACGCTGTTGTTCAAGCAATAGCTGGTGCTGAACGTGTTTTTTCTTTGATTGATGAACCTTGTGAAGATGATAAGGGAACAGTTGAACTTGTGAATGCTTGTGAGGATTCTGATGGCGTATTGAGACCTTGTGAAAATTGTACAGGTAAATGGGCGTGGAAGAGAACTGATGGTGAAATAGTACCTTTGAAAGGTGATGTTCATCTGAAGGATGTCAATTTCTCTTATAATTCAGATAAGCAAATTTTGCATGATATAAATGTTTACGCTCATCCAGGACAGATTGTAGCATTTGTAGGATCTACAGGAGCAGGTAAGACTACAATTACAAACTTAATCAATCGTTTTTATGAAATTGAAAAAGGTGAGATTATATACGATGGTATAAATGTTAAGGAAATCAAGAAAGATTCTTTAAGAAGAGGTCTTGGTATGGTACTGCAGGATACTTGTTTATTTAGTGGTACAATCAAGGAAAATATTAGATTCGGTAAATTGGATGCAACAGATGAAGAAGTTGTAGCTGCAGCTAAGCTTGCTAATGCTGATTTCTTTATCTCTCTTCTTCCTGATGGATATGATACATATCTTAAGGGAGAGGATAATCTTCTTTCGGTGGGGCAAAGGCAGTTACTTTCTATCGCACGAGCAGCAATTGCTAATCCTCCTGTTATGATTCTTGATGAAGCAACAAGCAGCATAGATACAAGAACTGAAGCTCATGTTCAAGAAGGTATGGCAAGATTGATGGATGGTAAGACTGTTTTTGTAATTGCACACCGTTTATCAACAATTCGTAACTGTGATGTGATCATGGTAATGGAGAATGGTGAAATTATTGAGCGAGGTACTCATAAAGAGTTACTAGATTTGAAAGGTTCTTATTTCAGTCTTTATACTGGTAAAAAGCAACTCACTTAGTTTTATTAATATAAAAATATTTGGTTTGCTTTTCATACGATATTGGGCTAAAATAAACAAATAACTTTTTAGAAATTTCTTGACAATAATTCGTTATTGATACATAATCCTAATTGATAATGATTATTATTAAGGAGCTATCGTGGATAGAAGGCAAACTACACAAAGGACTTTAGTTTTGAGTGCCGTAACTGACCAATTGGAGCATCCCACAGCTCAGCAGGTTTATGATAAAATACATGAAGATTTTCCAGGCATAGGTAAAGCAACTGTGTATAGAAATCTAAATTTATTGGCCGATGAAGGTAAGCTATTGAAGATTGAAGGGATTGAAGGTCCTGTTCATTTTGATAGTACTCTTAAAACTCATTCTCACCTTGAATGTAAAGTATGCAACAAAGTTATTGATGTAGATTTTACAATTGATGGCGAGGTCTTTGAGAATATAGAGAGGACCACCGGTTTTGGAGATCTAAATCGTAATATAGTTATTAGTGGAATATGTCCAGATTGTTTAAAAACCGTGTTAGACGGTAAGGAGTAGAATAATGGAATTAAAAGGTTCAAAAACAGAACAAAATTTACAGGATGCATTTGCAGGTGAATCACAGGCTCGTAATAAGTATACTTATTATGCTGCAAAAGCTAGAAAAGAAGGTTATGTTCAAATTGCAGAAATCTTTGAAGAGACTGCTGGAAATGAAAAAGAACATGCTAAACTTTGGTTCAAACTTTTACAGAAAGATGGTGAAGTTCAAGGTACTTTAGATAATTTAAAAGATGCTGCTGCCGGTGAAAATTTTGAAAATACTTCTATGTATCCTAGAATGGCTAAAGAAGCTGCTGAAGAAGGTTTTACTAAAATTGCAAAATTATTTGAAATGGTTGGTGAAATTGAAAAAGCACATGAAGCAAGATATAATAAATTAGCAGGAAACATTAACGAAGGTATCGTATTCTCACGTGATGGTGATATGGTATGGAAATGTTCAAACTGTGGTTATATTCATATTGGTAAATCTGCACCTAAAGTTTGTCCTGTTTGTGCTCATCCTCAGGCTTATTTTGAATTACAATCAAAGAACTATTAAAATATTTTCTCTTTGAGATTACCGCTGCTCGTTTAATTTCGGGTGGCATTTTTTTTGCTCTAATGGTTTTGTTTGGATGTTTTGTAGCATCAAATGAATGTAATATGCTAGATAAATATTAATTCATGACGATATAATTCTACATACTTTTCTTAATAACAGGAGATCATTTTATGGAAGATTGGAAGAAATTAATAGATAGTCAGGTATCAAATGAATATGTAACACCTCTTTACCCTAAATCGGATGAAGATGTGATAGTTAAAATTAAAGTTACAAACAATGTAGAATCCGTATTCTTGTTTATAAGTATAGATGGAATCAATACAAAAAATAGTTGTGATATCGAAAATGGTTTTGCAAGTTGTAAGATACAATTAAAAAATAATGAACCAAGTCTTTATTATTTTGTTTTGGTTGCTGATTCAAAATATTATTATTATTCAATGAAAGGTCTAACTTCTTTTATTCCTGGTTATAAAGATTATTTTGAAATTATTCCAGATCTCAAGGCTCCAACTTGGATAAGTGGTTCCACTTGTTATCAAATATTTCCTGATAGATTCAAAGATGGGGACTCTTCTTTGGATTTAAAAGATGGAGAGTATGAGTTTGATGGTGGTATTGCAAGAAATATGTCTTTCTCTGATAAACCACTGGAGTTTGCAGAAGGAAAATGTTTAGATTTCTTTGGAGGAGATTTTCAAGGAATTATAGACAGTATTGATTATTTTAAACGAATCAATGTTGATACTTTATATTTGAATCCTATTGGGGTGAGCTATACAACTCATCGTTATGATTGTTGTGACTTTTTCCATATAGACCCTAAGTTGGGTGGTGATGATATGTTTATAAAAATGGTGAATTGTCTTCATGAAAATGGAATTAAAGTCATTGTAGATATTTCAATCAATCATACTGGTACAAATCATCCTTGGTTCGTAAAAGCTAATGAAGATCCAACTTCAAAAGAAGCTAATTATTATTACATTGATGACAATGGTAAAGTAGCTTTTTGGGAAGATGTCCCAACTTTACCACAGCTAAATTACAGCCATGAGGCACTTAGAGATATAATGTATAAAGATACTAATAGTGTTCTTAAAAAGTTCCTTAATCCACCTTTTTATCAAGATGGGTGGAGATTAGATGTTGCTGATGTTGTGGGGCGCAGGGATGAAGACCAATTGACTCATGAAATATGGAGAGAAGTAAGAGAATCTGTTAAAACAGAGAGATCAGATGCTTATCTTGTTGGTGAATGTTGGGTTGATGCAAATTCTCATCTCAAAGGTGATGAATGGGATGCAACAATGAATTATATAGGTTGCAGCCGACCAATAAGGAAATGGATGGGAGAGATGGATCGCTTTCTTTTAGAAGGTTGGGGACAGAATCCTTTAAGTGATGTTCCATATACTGGATACGAGATGAAAGAAGCTTTGAAGAGTCAACTTGATAATGTTAAAGGTCAGATGAGATTTTTCCAAATGAATTTGATTGATTCCCATGACACTCCACGCCTACATAACAATAAAAATGTTATGAATCAAGAGAGATACAATGGTGTTGTTTCATTGATGTATCTACTACCTGGTATGCCTAGTGTTTATTATGGTGATGAGATAGGTCTTGATGGTGATGTTGATTGTGTTGAACATTGGAGATATCCAATGCAATGGAATGAAAGTGTTTGGAATATGGACTGTTTCAATCATTATAAAAAAATGGGTAAAATTAGAAAAACTTATAATAAACTCCTAGCTACAGGAAATTATGGTTTCCTTGATTGTGATGATGAGATGATGAGTTTTGTTCGTTACAATAATGAAGAATCAATTATTCTTGTTTTGAATAGAGGATATCAAAGAACTGTTGAGATTAATAGGTCAACTTTGAATGGTAAATCTATTGAAATTCTGGACGGAGAAGGTGATGTGATTCTGACTGATAATGCAATTGAGATTGGTCTTAATAATGATCAAAGTTTGGTGTTGCATTTAAGTTAACATCTTTGGGATTGTTTGTGTTCTCATGAATATGTGACTGATAAAAAAACACTGGTATGCTTTCAAATAGTTTTTGATTATTTGATTACAGCAAAACCAGTGTTTTTATTTTGGTAGCTTATTTAATGCCCATCTTTTTCTTCATTTTAGCCCAGCTATCTTTCAAGGTAACTGTTCTGTTGAATACAGGATGTTCTGGAGTGTGGTCTTTGTTATCACAACAGAAATATCCATTTCTGATAAACTGTAAATAATCACCAACTTTAGCTTCAGATACATATGGTTCTATCATAGCATGCTCTACAATCTTGAGAGAATCAGGATTTAAATCATCTAGATAATTACCAGTTTCTCCACCAGGATATTCACTCTTGAATAGTTTATCATAAAGTCTAACTTCTGCATCTACAGCTTGGTCACATGATACCCAGTGACTTGTTCCTCTTACCTTTCTTCCATCTGGGGTGTCTCCACCACGGCTTTCAGGATCATAGGTACAATGAACTACAGTAACTTTTCCATCTTCATCTTTTTCAAAACTTTGAGCTGTAACATAATAAGTATACTTAAGTCTGATTTCATTTCCAGGATAAAGTCTGTGATACTTTCTAGGTGGAACTTCCATGAAATCTTCTCTTTCAATATAAACTTCTCTGCTGAAAGGCATTTTGTGAGTTTTCGAATTAGGGTCTTCTGGATTATCTGTTGCTTCAAAATATTCAACTTTTCCTTCTGGATAGTTATCAATTACAAGCTTGATAGGATCAAGTATCGCCATTATTCTTGTAGCTCTTTTGTTTAAGTCTTCACGAACACAGAATTCCATCAATGAATAATCAACAACGCCTTCTGTCTTTGCAACTCCAACTCTAGCTACGAAGTCCTTCATTGATTCAGGAGAGTAACCTCTTCTTCTAACACCACTTACAGTTGGCATTCTAGGATCATCCCATCCTGTTACCATGTTGAGGTTAACAAGGTTCAACAAGCGTCTTTTGCTCATTAGCATATAGTTGATATTCAATCTTGAGAATTCATATTGATGAGGAGTATTTTCAATACCATCAATTCCAGTTGCCCAGTCATAAACAGGTCTGTGGTCTTCAAACTCAAGAGTACAGATAGAATGAGTAATTCCTTCAATTGCATCACTGATTGGGTGAGTGTAATCGTACATAGGATAAATACACCATTTATCTCCAGTTCTTGGATGATTTGCAAACTTAATTCTGTAAATTGCAGGGTCTCTCATGTTTATATTAGGAGAGGACATATCAATTTTTGCTCTAAGAGTGTAGGAACCTTCAGGATGTTTTCCTTCTTTCATTTCCTGGAATAGACGTAGATTTTCTTCAATGCTTCTGTCTCTATCAGGAGAATTTTTTCCTTTCTCAGTAAGTGTTCCTCTATATTCTCTCATTTGTTCAGGAGATAGAGAATCAACATATGCTTTGCCATCTTTAATCAATTGAACGGCAATTTCATATAACTGTTGATAATAATCTGAAGCATAGTATTCGTACTTACCCCAATCAAAGCCCAACCATTTGATATCTTCTTTTATTGAATCAATATATTCAACATCTTCTTTAGTAGGGTTTGTATCATCAAGTCTTAAATGGCAGACGCCACCGTACTTCTGTGCAATACCAAAGTTGATACATATTGATTTAATGTGTCCAATGTGTAGGTAACCGTTTGGCTCTGGTGGAAAACGTGTTACTATTTTATTATTAGGGACACGACCGTTCGCTAAATCATCTTCAATGATTTTCTCAAGAAAGTTTAAAGGCTTTGCTTCAACTTTTTCTTCTTCTATTTCCATATTAGTTTCCTTTACCCTTTCAGAGGGGCGTTAGATTATGATGTTAAATAATATCATGAGAACTATATTATTCAAAGTATATAATTTGTTTGTTTAGTTATTTTGTGATTTTCTGATGTAAGAGAAGTCTTCTACTGTCATTTCAATGTTAGAATTCAAGAAAAATCCAAAAGAAATTGCATCTTTGGCACCATTCAATGTAGCTTGTGCAACTTGCTGGTATCCATCTTTATTCTTTAAATAGTAACGGATTGTGTCTTCTTGTCTGTCCATTTTAAATTCTGTAAAAGATTTATTATTTAGATATTGGGCAATGTCAAAGTACACAGTGCTGGAATATCCTTTTATGGATGTTGTTATTTTGATTTGTTCGCTTATAGCAATAGAGAAATATGTTAGATCTGTTAAAGACACAATGAATCCTTGATCTACGCTGCTTTGTTTGATGCTACAGGTAAGTTCAAAGTTCTCATCACTTTCTGTTAGAAAAAGTGAATCATCTGCCTTTGCTATAAATCTATTGTATGAGTGACTTTTTACAAATCCTTTGTTTAGCCATTTCATTTCTCTGATTGTAGGTTTCTTCATATTTCAGAGTATAAAGAATTACTGTATATAATTCAATTATCGTTTCAAAATAATTCTATAAGTTTTTTGCTTGATTATTATAGCTCAGTTGAATATTATTTTATCACGAATTAATAGGAGTTTGATTTATGATAATGGTTGTTGGTGAATATATAAAAAAAGAGTCTGATGAAAGCAATTTTATTGACGGGCTTGGTTTTAAGGTATGTAAAGAAGTTGCAAGATTAGGAACTTCGGTGTCTCTTGAAACTTTGATCTCTTCAGATGAAACTGGTTTGACTGTTTTGGATGATTTGGTCACCGATGGAGTTTTGTTTGATCCAATGCTCTGTAACTGTGGTTTACCATCTTCTTGTTTTAATAAACATGAGAGATTGTTGGAGGGAACCTCTGCAACTTGCATATCAGAAGAGCAATTATTGAATTCTTGTAGTAATTATGATGACATAAAAGTTATTCATTTTGGTTCATTTTCTTCATTTATAGATCCTTCAAGTAATAGTTTGATGAAAGTAATGAAATTGGTGGATCCCTCTCCAGTTTTCTATTTCAATCCAGATATTAATGAGGTTGATTTAAAAAACATTCCTTTATTTGAAGATAAGTCAAAATTTTTCATAGAAAATTCTGAGATCATTCAATTAGATGATGATTTTTTAAGATTAATTTATCCAAGAATTAAAAAAGAACAACGGCTTGATGCTTTTCAAAATGAGTATGAGCATATTAATATTGTTTATGTATGTGAATCTATGATCACATTTATTCCAAGTAAGAATGCAGTTGATGGTATGGTTGTAAAAAAGCCTTTTGAATCAAAGCGTGATGATCTTTCTCCTTTGGTAGCTGGTGTTTTTTTAGCAAAGCTTCATGATTATGAAGCTTTTGGGGATGATTTATCAGATCCTATTTTCAAATATGATGAAAAATTGATAAGTGATACTTTGGATGCTATTATATCAGAAATTAATTGCTAAAAGTCAGGTGGAATACTGAATTCCATTTCTTCTCCTGTTATAGGATGTTTGAATGATATGTAATTTGCTTGAAGCAGCATTCTACTTTCACCTTCTTTTCTTTCTCCATATAATCTATCACCAATAATTGGAAATAATTTTTCTTTACAGTGAACTCTGAGTTGATGTGTTCTTCCTGTGTAGGGCTTAAGTAATAGTCTTGTGGCATATCGAGATCCATAGTATTCAACAGCTAGTCTTTGAAATTCTGTCTTTGCACTTTTACCTTTTTCTGTATCAACGATTTGTGTTGGTCTGTTATCAACATCAAGTCTCAGAGGAAGTTCTATTGTTCCTTCTTTCTCTTTAACAACTCCACGGACCAAAGCAAGGTAGGTTTTTTTTACCTGTCGTTCTTGGAATTGTATGGATAGATTTCTGTGAGCTTCTTTTGTTCTTCCAAGGATAACTATACCCGACGTATCCATATCGAGTCGGTGTGCTGCACTTAAATCAATAGAATCAGGGAATAGCTTTTTCAATCTACTTGTTATGCAATCTTTCAATTCTGGTGCTCTTCCTGGAATAGTAACAAGTCCTGCAGGTTTGTTTACAACTGTTATGTAGTCATCACAATATAGGATATCTAGTCCCAGCATTGTAGGCAGTACGATGGAACACTTCTCTTTGCATGGTGGATAAAAGTGTTTGTGCTGTTTTAATTTTGTATCTTTTCCATAAAAACTCTCGGCAAGACTTATTGGTTGCAGGTTGTGTTCAAAAGCATAACCAAATAGTTTTGGAGCACAGCAATCACCTGTTCCTGAAGGGTAGGTCTTGTTATTTACAATTTCTTTCAATGTAAAAGTTCTGTTATCTATTGTTGGGAATTTGTATAAATCTATTATCTTTGCTAGAGTTATTTTGCTTCTTTCTTGTCTCTTTGTGCAGAGTCCTGCTATTTCTTCTTTATCATCAGTTGGGTCAAGTTTTACAATCTTCTCTGTTAGAGCTTTTGTTTCAGGATCATAATTGTTTACTACTTTTTCAAATCCTTCAACATCAAGAAGTGGTGGTACAAATGTTGGGACCAACCATCTACCACAGAATTGACCAGAAAATGCTTTGAGTGTGATTCTTTCTTTTTTGTTATTTTCACAGATTAAAATTCCAAACATAACTCCTACTTTTTCAAAAAGTGGTGCAGTTGGATAGCCTTCATATATATATTTGTTTTTATCAAATTCATCAAACATTTTTAGAAGTTCTTTTTCTGCAATTTCTGATGGTAAGATTGAGTTATTTATCATTTGAGTTCCTTATTAAATTCAAAACAAATATACAAGAAATCTCTTGGTAATTAAAGGGTTGATGCATTTTAGTTAACATCTATTATCTAAAAAAACACTGATATGCTTTACTTAACCACCCCTTTGCATTTCTTTACAACTTCTTTTTTGAAAAAAATTGATAAATGATATGTATATGAACAATTCAAGGAGGTTGATATGGGATAGTTTTTTAAAATGTTGATGTGCATTTTGTTGGAAAAATGCATCTAAATTTAAGACATAAAGGAAAAAAATGGAAAATGTAAAGAGCGCTGTTGAGGGAGTCAGTAAGATAAAAAAACTCTCATTTTGGGATAGAATTAAGTTGAAAATTTCTATGATTGATTCCAAGATAAATTTAAACAAAAGTGAAAAAGATTCTAATTCTTTTATAGTAAAAAATAAAGCAATTATTATTGTAGCAATTGCAATTTTATCAACACTAATTATCGTAAATGTGATGTTCAAATCCATTGCTGCTTCTCCTGTTTCTACAATAAGCGAGGAAGAAGGAGTCTCTATAATGAGTGACTTGTATTCAACTGAATGGATTTTAGATGATGCATCAACCAATCAAATCACTTTCGAGATGGATCAGATATATGGCAAGATAAGCTTCACTGAGAATTTTACTGATGATGGTCTTAGTCTGCCTGTTAAGTACTACCAGAATGCAAATGATGGCATTTTAGGAGTCGAAATGGGGTTTGTGCAATTTGACCGAGAGAATCAGATGTTGTATGCGGTGTTGCCAAGTACACAGCGGTTGAAGTTTTTATACACAAAAGCAGATTCAGGTAATGTTGAGAATATAACTCTGATAAACGACAAAAATAGCAGAGTTTATTACATAAAAAATAAGGTAAAGAATTAGGAGACAATAAACAATGTTAAAAAATAAAGGTTCATATAATAAAAAAAGTAAGTTGGATTTATTTCAATCTGATGAAAGTAATATTAAGAATATAGGAATTGTTTCATATATATTTCTTATTGCTCTCATTATTTTCTCACTCTCAATTCAAAGCTGCGAGATTGAATCAATCAATGATCCTGAAGAGGTAGAGGATGAAATTGAGAAGGTGGTATCTCTGAAAGAGGAGAAAAAAGAAGGTGAGGACAATAGCAATTCTGATGGTTCAGAGTGTGAAGCTGAAAGCAATTCAAGATTTGTTAGTGTTGATGTTTCAAAAATAACACCAACATTTGATTTTGATTCTTCTTTTGAAAGTCTACATGAGAGTTATTTTGAAATTGATAGTGATGATAATTATTCGATAAGTTTTATTGGAAGTGATAACTATAAAATGGTGAAAATTTCAATGGGAATCAATTGTTATTTTGCAAGTATTGATTCGCTTGGTATGAAAGCACAGGTTTTAGATGGTGATTTTAAGGGATTTTTTATTCTTATAAGTGAACATATTTTGTATTTATACAATGATGATGGTGCATTTATATTTGAAGAGTAAAATATAATAGGTAATTGGATAAAGCTATTGCAGATGAGTCGTTAACACTGCAATAGCTTTTCGCATTTTTATTGGTGAATAAATGGAATATCTAAAATGAATATTGCTATAAACATAGGATTTATTTATAGAAGCTCACCTTTAATTGCAACAGGTATTCCGGCAACCATCAAAATTACATTGTTTGCAATCTTTGCAAGCTCTTGATTGAAGAATCCTGATTCATCTCTGAATTCTCTATCGAGAGATTTTTCAGGTATGATTCCAAGTCCAACAATGTTTGATATTAAGATAATATCTTTATTTGTTTTTTCAATGAGTGCCTTGAGTTCTTTTTTAAGTTCTACTGTATCTTTTTCATCTATTATTAAATTAGCAATCCAGTCAGATATACTATCAATTAGAATGATCTGTGCAGAGTGTGGTATCTGCTCTACGATTTTTGCAACATAATCTCTTTCTTGAAATACCAAAAAACTATCATCAATATCTTTATTCAAAGATAAGCATTTGCTTTTAATTTCATCTACTCTTTCACTTGATGTGGAAACCACAGCTCTTTCAGCTGCTGAATTACCAAATCCCAGTGTATATTCCAAGGCATATGAACTTTTTCCTGATCTGGCACCTCCAATTATTAAAGAGATTTTAGGTTTTCTTTTTGTTTGGATTTTTGCTTCACTGGCTGCTGAACGTAGAGTCTTTGAGTTCATCTTTACTTGGTTGTTATATAATTTCATATGTTTGATATCAATTGTTGGCATGATTTTCTCTCCTAAAATAAATTATATCATAGAAAGATGTAATAAAGAATAAAAATTAAATAAGATATTGCAGCTGCTCTGATTAATTTTTTGAGCTTCTGTTGTTAATAGAAGATTGCTCTTTTATAGATGTTTCCATTTTTCTCAGAAGATTGGAGAGTTCATCTATTTCACGGGATGAGAAAGTTGGAGTCACAAGGGATGCAACTTCTTTAAGGGCTTTAGATAGGTTATAAGCCTCTCTTTCTCCCTTTATTGTAAGTTTCAATCTCTGCTTTCTTCTATCCTTACTGTCATTTACAATACTGAGTAATTCTTTTGATTCAAGAATCTCACATATCTTTTTAACATTTTGATGAGAGGTTGCAAGGAGCCTAGATAATTCCCTTATGCTTGGAGGATTCGGTAATTCATATAGATATAAGAGTAAATCTGCCTGCCTTTTGGTAATTGCAAATTCTCCATCATTCAATCTTTCATTGAAAACTTTGTTTTCAATATCACAGAGCAATGTATTTATATGCTTTATCGATGAAAGCGAGTATTCAACTATGTCTATATCTTCTGTATTTATGCTCATTTATTTGTCATCTAAATCAAGACTATCTGGAAGAATGTAGTCATTGAGGTTTGTTGTATGCTTCGCAATTTCGTTTGCTTGTTTATCAAGATCTTCATCACTTAACATTCCAGAACGTTTGATACCATGCTTTTTACGTGTGTTTTTCTGCAATTTCTGCTCTTCTTTGTAACGTCTTCGTATGCTCTTTCCAGAGCCCATCATTACAGCAACTGGTCTAAGAGAAGGAAAGTTTATGCAGAATATTTGGATTATACTTGTTAATGGAACTGCTAAGAACATACCAGGAATTCCCCATATGAAACCCCAGAGTGATAGTGATATAAGAAGTACCAATGGAGACAAACCAAGTTGTATACCTTGTACTTTTGGATCAATTATATTTCCTACAATCATCTGTATGGATACAGCTAATATTGCAACATAAATAATGCTAACATAATCAGGAGTGAACTGTATTATTGCCATCAAGATTGTTCCGATTGTTACCATCAGAGATCCAATACTTGGAATAAAGTTCAAAATAAAAGCTGCAACACCCCACAGTGGAGCAAAATCAAGTCCGGTGACATAGGCAGTTAGATAGAACAAAATACCAGTAATTGCACTTATAATAAATTTTATAAAAAGATAACGAGAGACTTGTTTTGTGATTCTTCCTGTTATGATTGTGACTGTTTTAGATCTTTCCTTTGAAAAAGATTCTATAATTTTAGGACTCAAAGTATTTCGTTCTGCAAGTAAGAAGAATAAAAATAAGATGATCAAAATTAAATTCTTGAATAGACCAACAGTTTGAGTAGAAATATTCTGCAATGCTGTCATTGCAACATTCAACCAATCCACATTCAAGCCTGAAAATAATGTATCTCCCGCTTTGAATGTCATATATTCTGACAATTTAGCTGTTAACAAAGAATCCAACATCGATATTTTATTGGCATACGCGGGTAATCCTGATATCAAAGTTTGAACAATTATCAGCATCAACCAAAGCAAAACCACTATAAAAGCTAGAAAGAGTATCAATCCTATAGCATTTGCAATCCAAAACGGAACTCTCATGTTGTCGAGTTTTTCTAGCATTGGATATATAATTAGCATTACAAATCCTGCAAAAGCAATTGGTATCAAGACTGCACTGGCAGCTTTCATACAAAAAAGCACAACAAATATAATCATAACCACAGTTAAAGCTTTTGTAAATTTGCCACTTTCAGCTAATTTATCGTATAGAGATTTACTTCCGTTTTGTTTCATATTATTTATAATAAACTAGCTATTAAAAATCTTCAATATCTGTTATTACTTTCTTATGAAAGAAAGTGATAATCTAAATAGAATTCAGATAGTTTTAATTGAGACTCAAGATGGTGCAAATATTGGATCTGTATGTAGAGCAATGAAAACTATGGGGATAACAAAATTAGTACTTGTTACTAATAATGAATATGATGAGAATAGAGTCAGAACTCTAGCTTTGCATGCAAGTGATATCTGGGAAAATCGAACCGTATATAAAACTTTGGATGAAGCATTAAAAACTTCTATCTACAGTGTTGGTGCAACCAGAAGACGTGGAAAGTTCCGAAAAAGTGATTATTTATCACCAGAACAGCTGTCTGATAAAATATCACACATGGGAGAAGGTCTTGTTTCAATTGTTTTTGGACGAGAGGCAAGTGGCTTGACTGATGATGAAGTGAACAGTTGCTCTCAAATTGTTACCATTCCTACAAGCAAAAAATTTCCATCCTTAAACTTATCGCAAGCTGTTCAAATTATTACATACAATCTATTTAATAATTTAAAGCCATATCCAGTTGAAAATACACCTGTAGATAAAGAGAGAGTTAGACTTGCAGTTGAAGGTTCTATGGATAATCTAGATAACATTGGCTATTTCAAACAGGATCTAGAAAAACAGTGGACAACAACTCTTTTAAAAGATGTTTATGAGAGAGCTCAGTTAACTGAAAGTGAAATTAAAAGACTTGAAAAATTGTTCTATAAAGTTTCAAAAATTGCCAAATATAAAAAAAACTGATATTGTTTAGTTAGATACTTATAAAGGAGTCTCTCTTTATGAATGAAGGTTATTTAAATCCAATGCCACGTGTTGTTGCTCACCGTGGCGACAGTAAACATTTTCCTGAAAATACAATGCCAGCTTTTCTGTCAGCTGTAAAAATGGGAATTGATATTGTTGAAACAGATGTTCATATAACTCGGGATGGAGTTGTTGTCATCTGGCATGACAATACTTTAGAAAGAAATACTGATGGTCATGGAACGGTTGAAGAGCATTCATATGATGAACTTCTGAAATATGATGCTGCTTATACTTTTTCTAAAGATAATGGCAAGACTTTTCCTTTCAGAGATACTGGTGTAAAAATTTGCAAACTTGAGGACGTTCTTCAGAGCTGTCCAAATCAAAGATTCAATATAGATTTAAAAACAAAACAAAATGGTATTGTTGAAGAATTCGTCAGAATTGTCCGTAAATGTGGAGCAGAAAATAGAGTCTGCTGTGCATCATTTCATCTATCTAATTTGAAATCTATCAGAAGAATTGCTCCCGACATACTTACCAGCATAACTACAGTAGAAGTTGTAAATTTACTTCTGAGACAGAAGCTAAGAATACTCCCAAAAAAGATTGGACATGGAAGAAAGATAATATTTCAAGTTCCAGAGGGAGGATATGGTCTTAAAGTAACAACACCTTCATTTGTACGTATGATGCATGAAAGGGGTGCTGTAATAATGGTTTGGACTATCAATGAGGAATCTGATATGAGAAGACTTTTTAAATTAGGTGTTGATGCAATAATGACTGATGATCCATCTACTGTGATTAAAGTTGCTGAAGATATGGGACTTAGATAGCCATTATGAAGACTCTTGTTGTTTGTTTGAACCCAACTTTTCAGAGGACCATGATTTTTGATCAGTTTGATGAAGGTGAGGTCAATAGAGCTAAAAAAGTATATTTTGATGCATCAGGAAAGGGAGTCAATTGCTGTAGAGTTCTATCTCAGATAGGGCACAGCAATATTCTGTTAACACATGTAGGTGACAAGAATCATGAAGAGATGATTGAGCTCTGCAATAAAGATTTTGTAAAACTTGCCTACTGTCTAGCTCCAGGGAAAAGTAGAACATGTACGACTGTTATCTCATCTAACAGTGTCAGTGAGCTTGTTGAAGAAGCTCATGATGTCAATTCAGAAGTACAAAGAAATATAGAGATCTTATTTGAGAAAAATATTGAATCAGTTGACTCTCTGATAATCACTGGAACAAAACCGAAAGGATACAGTGGTCATCTTTATCCAAGTTTTGTCTTTAAAGCAAAAGAGCTGAATAAATTTGTTTTGTTAGATTTGAAAGGAGCTGATTTAATAAATTCACTTAAATATAGACCTGATGTAATAAAACCAAACCTCAGTGAGTTTGTTAAAACTTTCTTTCATAAAGATATTTTGGAAAATGAAGAGAGTGATTATTTGAAAGAAGAAGTAATAACAAAAATGAAGTCTATATTTGAAGAATTTGGAGTTGTCTCAGTTATAACTCGTTCCACAAATAACATATGGGCTTATGGGGATGAAGGATTCTTTGAAATTGAGATTCATAAAGCTGAGAAATTTGTCAATCCAATTGGGTGTGGTGATACTTTTGCAGCAACTCTCACCTCCAGCCTGACAGGTGGAAAGAAATTAAAAGAAGCTATCTGTGATGCAGCTTTGAATAGCAGTATAAATGTCACAACAGTAAAACCTGGAAGTCTTTTATAGATTCCTATTTTTGAAGCGCTCTCTGTAAACTGTAGGTGTCATGTTGAATTCATTTTTGAATTTTTTTGTAAAATAACTTGTCTCACCAAAACCACAATCAAGTGCTATATCAACAATCTTCATGGAAGTGGAGATCATCAATTCTGCAGCCCTTTGGAGTCTGAAGTTTATTACATACTGCATGGGTGTGGTACCAAGTGTATTTTTAAAACATCTGAGAACCTCACTCTCACTGATATTTGAATTAGCTGCTATCATGCCAACACTTATATTTTCACTGTAATGAGTGTTTATGTAATTGAGCATATCTTTTGATCTTTTTGCATCTCTAAGTGTCTTTTGAGATGGAATCTCAATTTTTGAAGATCTATGCTTAAATAAATCAAACATTATAGATGATAGCTCTTCTCTTACTTTGAATTCATATCCATCATTGGCTGTGATGCACTGTTCATGAGCTTCCAATGATTTTTCAAGAATCCTTTTTTGCCAAGGTATTTCCTTACTCAAAAAAACTTCATTTAAAGCTGGGTCCTTAAGAATTGGGATCAAATATTTCTGATAAAAGATGCTATTGCTATTTCCACCAACAAGTCGAGGATGAAATACAATTGATTTTAAATCTCCCTCTTGATTGTTGCAGTTCGATACAAAGTGCATGGCTTCTGAATTTATAAAAAGTCCATCTCCCTCTTCAACAATATATTGTTTGTTTCCAACTCTTATATCCAATTTATTATGAGTTACAACAATAAGTTCAAATTCATCATGCCAATGCCATGGAACATTTTCTATATATAAATTATCATTGTAGATAGCAATTGGAAAATTATAAGAACCATGCTCATTGAGCTCTCTTTTATTATGTCCAATTTCAATACCACAGGCTGTTGGATTCATGAAAGTATCTCCTTTTTTGAATGTATTATCATATGTTTTTCAGTTTTTATAATAGAATGATACTTGTTCTGACGATATAATACAAGAAAAATACAAAGTGGAGTTGTCTCATGATTGGATTGTTACTTGCAATTATCTATCTAGCTTTTATAAGTTTGGGTTTGCCTGATTCATTACTGGGTGCTGTTTGGCCATCTCTTTATACTCAAATCAATGTTCCTTTGTCCTATGCAGGTATACTCCAGATGTTGATTGCAGGATGCACTGTAGTATCAGCACTGCAGAGTGATAGACTTACTAAAAAAATGGGCACAGGTCTTGTAACAGCTCTAAGTGTTTTGACAACTGCTGTTGCATTGTTTGGATATTCAACAAGCACGGCCTTCTGGCAGCTTGTATTGTGGTCCATTCCTTATGGACTTGGAGCTGGGTCTGTTGATGCAGCTTTAAATAATTATGTAGCGCTTCATTTTAAAAGTCGTCACATGAGTTGGTTGCATTGCATGTGGGGATTAGGTGCCACAGCAGGTCCTCTGTTGATGAGTCTTGCTCTTACAAATGGAGGAGCATGGCAGGGTGGATATCGCTATGTTTTCTATATCCAGATAGTTTTGACAATCATTCTATTTATGTCTTTGCCTTTATGGAAAAGAGCTCCAATTGAAAATGTAGATAAAATTGGTGATATAACTTCAAAAAGAGTGCTATCAATAAAAGAAATTTTGAGAATTCCAGGGGCAAAATCTGTTATGATCATGTTCTTTGGATACTGTGCATTGGAGCAAACAACAGCTCTTTGGGCTTCAAGTTACCTTGTGTTGAATGAAGGTCTATCACCTGATAAAGCTGCTAGATTTGCAGGTCTCTTCTTCTTAGGAGTCACTGTTGGGCGAGCTATCAGTGGATTCATAACCATCAAACTCAGTGATAATCAGATGATCAAACTCGGGTTGGGCATCATCAGTGTTGGAATAATCATGATTCTTTTACCATTGAATAGTGATGCAGCTTACATAGGGTTGATAATAGTTGGTCTTGGTTGTGCTCCAATATATCCTTGTATAATCCATTCAACACCAGCTAATTTTGGTTCAGATAAATCTCAAGCAATAATTGGAGTTCAGATGGCTAGCGCCTATATTGGCTCTTGCTTGATGCCTTCTTTCTTCGGCTTTTTATCAAAGTATGTAACAATCAGTTTTTTCCCTATTTATCTGACCATTCTGCTCGTGATAATTGCAGTGATGCATAGAAAATTAATGATTCAAACAGGCAATAGAAATTAGATGATGTAAAAAAAAACGAGGCTATTATATATTCAATAGTCGCGTTTTATATGAATTGGAATTATTTATTGCTCCTTTGTAAGTTCTTCTTGTTTTAGAATCTTGGTTAAAATAAGCAGAGCTACTACAGCAGTGAGACCATCAGCTATTGGCTGAGCTATGAGTAATCCTGTGAATCCAAACAGATTGTTCATCAAGAAAAGCAGAGGGATGAAGAAGATTCCCTGTCTAGCAATTGATATGAACAAAGCTGCTTTTCCTTTTCCAAAAGCTTGAATTGAGGTATTTGCTATCATCTGTGGACCAACAACCAAGAACAAGAATATCTGAAGTCTTAAAACTCTTGCTCCCCAATAAACTACATTGTCTATTGGAGTGAATATTCCAACCATCTGATTGGCTATCAAGTAGAACAACACAAAGAGAACAATTCCAACCATTTCTGTTATTTGAATTCCCTTCTTGATAATTTCATTAACTCTGCCGAAGTTTTTGGCACCATAATTATAACCTACTAGAGGTTGTGTGCCAGCTCCAAATCCCATGAAAATAAATGTTCCAATGTATATGAGTTTTTGTGATATCCCAATTCCTGCTATCGCATTTGTACCATAAGGAACAGCCAAGTTATTGCATATTATTAAAGCAACACTCATTAGAAGTTGTGAAAGAGTTGCAGGAATACCAATTTTGAAAATTTCTGCAAAGATGGTTTTTTCAGGTTTGGCATATTTAAATGAGAATTTTAAAAGAGACTTACCTGTTTTGTAGAAGTAGAAATAATAAATAATTCCACTTGTGTTTCCTAAAATTGTTGCTATAGCAGCACCTTCAATGCCCATATTTAAGACAAATATAAATATTGGATCTAAGATTATATTTACAATTGTACCTATCAACATGCCAACAACAGATTGCATTGCAGCACCTTCAGCTCTCATCAACTGTCCGATAGCAAAGTTACACATAACAATAATTGCGCATGCTATCATTACCTTTGAATATGCTGCAGCAAATGGATAAACTTCAGGTGATGCACCAAGTGTGATTACAAAAGGTTTTAGAAGTATCAGACCAATGACACTCATGATGGCTCCAAGAACCAAACAGGAAGCTATTCCAATTGATAAAGTTTGATTGGCTCTCTTTTGATTTTTTTCACCAAGGCATCTTGAGATATAAGAAGCAGCACCTGTTCCAACTATATTGGAGACAGCCATCAATATAAGAAATACAGGAGAGGCTATATTTGCAGCAGCAAGTTGATTGGCATCCCCAATCTTGCCTATAAACCATGTATCTACTAGGTTATATAATACCTGTACCATCATTCCCAAAACAACTGGAAGTGACATCTTGAGAATTGCATTCTTAACTGGCATCTCACTTAAAATATATGTTCTATCTTTTTCCATCATACATATCCTTTTTTTACTTAATCGTAAATAACCAAATCAATTGTTAAAGAATTAGTACTTTCTGTCAATTGAAATGTAGAATAAAAAAGAATTGAAGTATGTTATAATTGTAAATATCAATACAGAGATATTATCTAATAAAGAATTGGGCAGTTCCTGCTATTGAAAAATAAATTTTTGTGTAATATTAATTACATATATCAATTGAGGAGAGAACAAAATGGTCAGACACATTGTACTATGGAATTTTAATGATTCTGTTAAAGAAGAAGATAAAAAGAACATAAAGAAAGGAATGAAAGAAAATCTTGAAGCTTTATTAGGGAAGGTTCCTGGATTGCAAGAGATCAAATTCATTGAAAATTCATTGGAAGGTAGCACTCACGAATTTGCTCTCTTTACTGAATTTGATACAGAAGAGCATAAGAGAGGATATTCAACTCATCCATCTCATGTACATGTAGCAAATACATTTGTAAGACCATTTACAGCAGATCGTAAATGTCTTGATTATGTAGTTGAGTAAGCAATAAATACGAATTGATAATTGACATTCTCATTAATTTGGGGATGTTTTTTTTATCTAATAAAACTGAAATATTGATTCCATTGAGAGTGTGGTGTATTTGAACGTGGGATTTTAAAATATTTCAAACTCAACAATTTCTTATAATTCTTTACATCCATTGTTTGGGCCTGTATTATTAGTAAATATTCATATTGAATATTTTGGAGAGTGCACAATGTCTGATAATTTTAATCATTTTGATTCAACAACACAGTTACTGGAATCTAAGGTAGCAGCCCTAGAGGAAGTTATCAAGCAAATTCAAGAGGAGAAAAATGACAAAGAATTGTTAGATTTTCCTTGGGTTGGAAATCTGGGGCAATGGTACTGGATGGTGCCAAGTAATCAGGTTATTTTCAATGAGAAGAAAGTGACAAATCTTGGTTACAGTATGGAAGACCTTCCTGATTTGGTTGGATTTGATTACTTTACTGAAAAATTGCATCCCCTTGATTATGACCGTGTTATGGATAATATGAAATCTCATCTGATGGGGTTGAGAGATTCTTATGAAGTTGAGTACAGAATTCGAGCAGCAAATGGTGAATATATTTGGTATTATGATCGAGGAAAAGTCACAAAAAGAGATGAGAGAGGAAATGTCCTTTTGGTATCTGGAATTGTATTTGATATTAATAAAAACAAGCAGATTGAAAGGGAACTTAAAGAGGCAAATGAAAAACTCAGTGAGATGGTGAATGTTGATGCATTGACTGGAGCATACAATCGAAGATATATCCTTAAATATTTAGAAGATGAAATTATCAGAGCAAAAGAAGACAGAACATCTCTCTCTTTGATTATGTTAGATGTAGATCACTTCAAGCATGTAAATGATGAATTTGGTCATTCCATGGGAGATCATGTATTGAAAAGTATTGTTGATTTGCTCATGCATGAGATGAATAAAGCGAAAGAAGGTGAAGCTCTATGTCGTTGGGGCGGTGAGGAGTTCATAATAGTTTTGCCAAACAAAAATAATGAAGAGGCGGTGAACTTCGCTGAAAAGTTGAGATCTAGCCTTTGCAATAATACCATTGATGGAGTTGGGACAATAACAGCAAGTTTTGGAGTATCAAGCATTATCAGTAAAAATGATGATTCAAATATTTTAATAAAAAAGGCTGATGACTTCATGTACAGAGCAAAACAAGAAGGACGAAATAAAGTCAGTTTTTAATTGTTTTTATGTTTGAGACTTATATAAGTTAGTAAAACAACGCTATCTGACTTATGTCAACAACAGATAAAGTTGATATCATCATTTGTTTTGGTCTAATTTCTTTCATTGGTTTGATATGCTTTATTGTTTTATCATATATTTTTAACTTTTATGTTACAAAAATATTCTAAATTTTCTTTTTATTTAGTATACTCATTTTATGGAAAAATCAATTATAAGTGTTGTCGGAAAAGACAGAGTCGGAATTATTGCTAGGATTTGTAGCTATTTAGCTGACAATGACGTAAACATCTTGGATATCACCCAAACTATTGTTGGTGGTTTATTTCAGATGATGATGATTTGTGATACTGATAAGTGCACAAAAGAATTTCATGTAGTTGCAGAAGAACTACACGGTGTTGGTGATGAACTTGGTGTTCAAATCAAACTCCAGAAAGAAGAAATTTTTGAAAAGATGCAGCGCATCTAGGAGGTGTTAATGCCAAGTCTACATGAAGTCGTTGAAACAAACGAAATGTTTGAAAAAGATAACTTAGATGTAAGAACAATTACTTTAGGCATAAGCCTTTTGAGTTGTATCGATAGTGATCTTGAAGTACTGAAAAAAAATATTTATGAAACAATCACAACAACAGCTAAAGATTTAGTTAAAGTTGGAAAAGAAATTGAAAGTGATTATGCAATTCCTATTGTTAATAAACGAATATCCATCACACCTTTAGCTTTTATTGGTGCATCTGCTTGTAAGACAAAAGAAGATTATGTTGAACTGGCTATTGTGCTTGATCAAGCTGCAAAAGATGTAGGTGTTAACTTTATTGGTGGTTTCTCTGCTATACCTGCTAAAGGTATGACAAGAAGTGAGGAACTTTTAATTAGATCAATTCCTCAAGCTATGGCAAAAACTGATTGTTTATGTGCATCCGTTAATGTTGGATCTACAAAAACTGGTATCAATATGGATGCTGTAAAATTGATGGGAGAAATTGTTAAAGAAACTGCAATTGCAACTAAAGATCATGATAGCATTGGTTGTTCAAAATTAGTTGTTCTTTGTAATGCTCCTGATGATAATCCTTTCATGGCTGGTGCTTTCCATGGTGTGACTGAAACTGACAATGTAATCAATGTTGGTGTTAGTGGCCCTGGTGTTATAAATGAAGCAATTCAGACAGTTAAGGGGAAAGATTTCACAGCATTGTGTGAAATTATCAAACAGACATCATTTAAAGTTACAAGACTTGGTCAATTGGTTGCTCAAGAAGCAAGTAAAAGATTGAATATTCCTTTTGGAATTTTAGATCTTTCTTTGGCTCCAACCCCTGCAATTGGTGATTCTATTGCTGAAATTTTAGAGAGCATGGGGCTTGAGGAAGTAGGTTGTCCAGGAACAACAGCAGCTTTAGCTCTGTTGAATGACCAGGTAAAGAAAGGTGGTATAATGGCATCTTCTTCAGTTGGTGGTTTGTCTGGTGCTTTTATCCCAGTCAGTGAAGACCAAAACATGATAAACGCTGCAGCAAGTGGTGGTTTATGCATTGAAAAGCTTGAAGCGATGACATGTGTATGTTCTGTTGGACTTGATATGATTGCTATCCCTGGTGATACCGAAGCAACTACAATTGCAGGAATAATTGCTGATGAAGCTGCTATTGGAATGGTAAATGCCAAGACCACAGCTGTAAGAATCATACCTGTAATAGGTAAAACTTTGGGTGATTCAGCTGAATTTGGTGGTCTTTTGGGCTTCGCACCAATTATGAAGGTGAACACAAAATCATGTGCAGAATTCATAAACAGAGGTGGAAGAATTCCAGCTCCAATTCATAGTTTTAAAAACTAACAGTATATTATTTTAAAAATAAGACACTCACATTTGTGATATGGTACCTTTGAAGTAGAAACAAAATTTAACTACTTCAAGGGTATTTTTTTTGAAAGCATTTTGTTGTTTGTAGAAAATGATGAAGAGATCACTGAAAATTATATAGAGCATTCATTCAAATGTTTTGATATTAAGTTTTGTGGAATGCTGACGATGATGCATAAAAAAAGAGATACATAAATGCATCTCTTTTATAAAAACATGAAGTCTTTAAATTTAATTATCTAATAAAGCTTGTTGCCTTTTATGAATTCTCTTGTCTCTTTGAATATTACTGGACTCAAAAGAAGAAGAGCAATTATATTAGGAATGGCCATCAAACCATTTACTATATCTGCAATTGTCCAAACCTGAGATAAGGTAAAATAAGGTCCAATAAAAATTGCAATCATAAAAATTATTCTATATATTGTCTGCATTTTCTTGTTGTTGTTAGATAGATATGCAAGACATCTCTCACCATAAAAATTCCAACCTAGAATTGTTGTGAATGCAAATACCATAAGACAAATCATTATTATAAAAGCAGTTACATGATGAGGGAAAGGGAGTCCTGTTTCAAAAGCATATGATGTAACAGCAATTCCTTCCTTACCAATATTCCATGCACCAGTGATTACAATGGTAAGTCCGGTTATTGTACAGATTATTATTGTATCAAAGAAAGTACCTGTCATTGAGATAAGTCCTTGATGAACTGGACTCTCTGCTTTTGCTGATGCAGCAGCAATAGGAGCTGAACCAAGACCTGCTTCATTGGAGAATATACCACGAGCAATACCTTTCTGCATTGCAATGATCATTGTTCCAATAGCACCACCACTTACGGCTTTCATCCCGAATGCACTCTTCACTATTTCAACAATAGCTGCAGGAACAGCCTTAATATTGAATACAATGAATATGATACCAATTAGAATATAACTTACAGCCATAAATGGAACTATCTTCTCTGCAACTTTTGATATCCTCTTGAGTCCACCAATGATAACAAGACCAACTAAGAAAGTTAAAATCAAGCCAGTGATTGAGACAATAAGAGGGTACTGCTTTCCGAACATGCTTATTGTATGATTGTTGTTTGGATCAAAGAACATACCAGCTGCATTTGTTATTCCATTTACCTGAGTGAATGTTCCAATACCAAGAAGAGCAACACCAATTCCAAAAATAGCAAATAGGACTGCAAGAAATTTGAAGTTCTTTCCAAGTCCATATTCTATGTATGCAAAAGGTCCACCAGTCACACTGCCATCTTCATTTATCTTTCTGAAACGAATTGCAAGAAAGCCCTCACTGTATTTTGTTGCCATTCCAAAGAACGCTGCTACTATCATCCAAAAAAGAGCTCCTGGCCCCCCTTGGCATATTGCAGTTGCAACTCCTATCATATTACCAGTACCTATGGTAGCTGATAAAGCGGTGCATAGTGCAGCAAAAGAGGATATCTCTCCTTTACCATTGCTCTTGCCTTTGAAGGTGTTTTTCAAAGCCAGTCTTAGCTTGGAAATTTGGAGGAAGTGCAGTCCGATTGAAAGAAATATTCCTGTAACAAGAATTATAACTATCAGTGGCACTCCCCAAATTAAATTGTCTAAAGTATTTAGAAAATCTGACATAGTATAGTCCTTTTTTTTAGTTAAGGACGATACTAGCAAATTAAATAACTAATGAAAAGTGGTATTTTTCTATCATATTAATTATAATATCAAATTAAAATTAAAAAAAATAAGAATACATAAAAAAAAACTAAAAAATTTAGGTATTATTAAATTATTGTATATTTAATGAATAAATATGTAAAAAATGATTATTTGGGATAAAAAGTAGTATAAAGCAATATTTAATTGTTTGCTGCATAAATTTATACAAAAATATAATATATTACTGCATGACTGATTTGTGTAAAAAATGACAGAAATTTATAAGTTTTTTCCCTTTCTTGTATAGTGGGTAATAAAAACAACTATTTTTTATAATTTATAAAACGTTTTTATTAATTCACAGATGATAATTTATAACGCAATAATACACCATAAAATATCGGAGGTCGTTATTTATGAAAAAATTAGCGGTATTAATGTTAACAACATTATGTGCAGTATCAAGTATCTTTGCTGGAGGACAGAGCGAAGATGTAACAAACAAAAGTGGAGAGACAGTAATTACATATCCAACATACAGAGTGGGATCTCATTTACATGCAAAAGCAGAGTCAACTCTAATCAATGGTTTCAATGAAAAATATGCAGGTACCTACAAAGTTGAAGTTGAAGAACTACCAAGTGATCAATCTTATGTTGAGAAGATGAAAGTCTTGGCATCTGCAGATTCACTTCCGGATGTAGTGGAAGGAAAGAATGGTGTTCTTGAATTGGCTATTAAGACAGGCCGTGCAATTGATTTGACAGCTTATCTTGAGGCTGATCCTGAATTTGCAGCAGAAATTGGCAGTGCAGCAATCAAAGCAAATACAATCGATGGTAAGATATATTCGATTAGCAATGCAAATTCATTAATTGGATATTTCTACAATAAAAAGCATTTTGAAGAAGCTGGTATCACACCCGCAAAAACTTGGCCTGAATTTATGTCCAACTTACAAGCTTTGAAAGAAGCAGGACACACTCCAATTTCAATGATGACAGGTGAGAACTGTTGGACAACAAACCTTCTATTTGCTGCTTATGTTGGCACAAGTGATGAAGGTGAGACTTTCATGAATACAAAATACCCAACTGATTATGACAATCAAAGAGTCAGAGAAGGTCTTGAGATGATTCAGACAATTCTTCAGAACTATACAACAAAAGATGCAATTGGAGCAAAATATGATATTGCTGCGAACCATTTTCTACAGGGAACAACTTCCATCATCTGCAATGGACCTTGGATGGCTGGAGATTTCACAAATGAAGCTAAAGCTTCTGCAGATATAATGAACAATGTTGGTATTGCTCTTTATCCAAACAATGGTATGTTTGCTGAATATGGTCTTGGCTACATGGTATGCTCAGAAGATAAAGTCCATCAGGATGCTGCTTGGGATTTCATCAAGTACAAAACAAATGCAGCAGCTCAGCTGGTTATGCTTGAACAGGGGAACATTCTTCCTCTAACAGGAAATGTTAAGATGAGTGATGAATATAAAACTGCTAATCCTTTGGTAAGTGAACTGATCACACTTTCAAAAGATGCTGAATATGAATTCATAACTCTTGATACAAACAGCTATGCAAGTGTTATAGATGAAATGAGTCGTGACTATCCAGCTCTCGCATCAGGTGATATCACTGTAGATGAGATGATTCAAGATATGAACACAGCAGCTTTAAGAAGTAAATAAAGAATTCATTCAATATGGTGCTGCATTCTGCAGCGCCATAACTAAAAGGTCAATAACGATGAAACAAAATAAAACTGTCCAGTACCTATTTTTGGTACCTGGGTTGATATTATTCGCTCTAATTTTTGGATTTTCAATTATATTATTGGTATCTACATCCATGACTGATTGGACAATCGGTTCAGATAGAGTGTTTGTTGGTTTGAAAAACTATATAAATCTGATGCATGAAACAAGCTTTCTCTCTTCATTGAAGAACACAATAATTTGGATTGTACTTCAATCTACAGTTCATGTAGCAATAGGAACATCTGTAGCTCTCATATTGATGAGAAAGAAGTTCTATTGGAAGTTTGTTAGAACTGTTTATATGATTCCAAATATTGTATCAGCAGCAGCTGTTGGTATGATGTTCTCAATTATATTGAATCCTGAATTTGGAGCTGTTAACAACTTTTTGAAAATATTTTTGGGACCTGATTTCTCACAGAACTGGTTCATGGATAAATCGACAGCATTTGGATCTGTTACATTCACATGGCTTCCATATGCTGCAACAATAACTATTCTTGTATTGGCTGAAATATCCGCAATAGACTCCAGTATATATGAAGCTGCAAAGCTTGATGGTGTTACAGGCTTTCAAGAGGTAATATACATAACACTACCACTTCTAAAAAATATTGTTGGAACATGTGCAATTCTTGGTGGAACCAGCATGCTTCAAAAATTAGATATCATAATGATGACAACACAGGGCGGACCTCGTGATACCACAATGAATCTTCCTTATTATATATATAAAACAGCTCTAACCAACAATGATTTTGGTATGGCAAATGCTTCAGGTGTTTATTTAATTATATTGGGATCAATTACAGTATTTGCAATCAACAAACTCTTTCACATCGGAAAAGACAAAGGCTAGAGGTTTACTATGAAAAAACTTGGAACAGTATTAATCGGAATATTTATTACTTTAATTATTATTATATCAGTGGTCCCTTTTGTATGGGTATTTGTATCATCATTCAAATCAAATTTTGATATCATAAGTGGGAATGCTGGTTTTACTCAAGGTTTCCATCCTGAGAATTATATAACAGCTTTTAAAATGGCACCATTTTTAATATTCTTCAGAAATAGCCTGTTGGTATCAATAATTGGAACAATGTTGAACTTAGTTACCATGAGCATGGCTGCATATGTTATAGCAAGATTCACTTTAAAATTTGGTAATGTTGTAAAAATACTCTTTACATCTGTGCTTTTCATACCAGGAGCTGCTCTGCTGTATCCGCTGTTCACAACAATGCGTCTGTTGAATCTATATAATTCAAAGACATCATTGGTTTTGGTATATGCAGGACTTGGAATGGCAACCACTTTCTATATAATGCTGAGTTATTACAGAACAATACCGAAATCACTTGAGGAAGCAGCTTACATTGATGGTGCATCTTTCTTCAGAACATATATGCAGATAATATTGCCACTTACAAAACCTTGTTTTGCAACAGCTGGAGTATTGCAGTTCTTATTGTGTTGGAATGAATTCCAATTTGCATTGACTCTAACAACAGGAAATGAAGTAAGAACTCTTCCTATAGCTCTTTATTACTTTACATCTCAATTTGCTTCTGATTATGGAGCTATGTTTGCAGCTACTACAATAATTGCAATTCCAAGCATCATCTTCTATGTTGTTCTGCAGAAACAAGTAATCAATGGTTTGACAGCAGGTTCTGTCAAAGAATAAAAAAAACTACTTCTGTATGGCTATATATGATGTATAATAAGAGAAATAATCATTGAGGATGTACTGTTGATGAAAAAAACATTCAGATCTAAAATTATACTGATGAATACTGTATCTGTAGTAATTGCTCTGCTCATTTCATCTACTTATCTGCTTGTATCATTTTCAAGGATAACAAGAGAGAATGCAGTTGAGCAGATTGAGCGAACCATAGACAATCAATTGGAAATTTACAGTTCTAATATTGAAGATCTTTACAATTTGTCATATTCATTGATAGCAGTTCCTGCAATAAGACAGTGGTTTTCAAAAGATGTTGAGTTAGGAGGAGATGAACTCAAGGATGCAATATTCATACAGAATTTAAAGCTTCAAACAGATTCAACACTGATGTTCAATACAACATGGAAATCGAAGATTGTAACCAACATAGGCCTGTTCTCTGATGATTATAATACAATTTTAGCACAGAGACTTTCAGGTAATGTTGATGATGTACAGCTATCATTATCAGAGGTATATAGAAAGACCAAAAAAATTGATGAGTCAGGTTTTTTCTTCAGAAGTGGTGATGCAATATTTTACATACAGAGAGTTTACAACAGTACATGTGATGAAGCAATTACATACATATATGAGATCAATACTGATATATTTGTTGATTATTTGGAATCAATTCCTGATGAAATTGAATTGAATATTTTGTTTTATGGGAGCACAATTTATTCGCATAAAACGAATATAGGAAAACAAAGCTTTGCTGTTGAGATCTTAAACAAACTATATCCTGATGTAGGATTCAGTGAGATAAGACCTATTGATGAAACGCCTTTAGAATTTGAGATAGTGGTTCCTAATGCTTACTTAAATAGACCTATTGTATCTACACTGAATACTCTGTTGATTGTTTCAATAGTGATGTTGATAATCATAACTGTGATTGTTGCCTTGTTATCAAGCTCCACAACAAAGTTCATTGTTCGATTGATTGATGGAATCAATGAAATTAAGACTCATAAGATGGGTACAACTTTAAAGAGAGATAAAAACAAGGATTTAGATGAAATAGTTGATGCATTCAACTCCATGTCTTTAGAGCTGCAGAGATTGATTGATAAAGGTTATAAAAGTGATGTTCTTCTGCTGCAGTCAGATATAAGACAGCTGCAATCACAGATGAATCCTCACTTCTTGATAAACACTCTCACATCAATTTCAACAAATTCTCTTTTGAATGGAGATGAAAAGACCTATGAGATGATAACAGCTTTGAGTACAGTATTGGAGCAGTCAATGTTCAATACAAAAGATAATTCACCTTTTATACCACTTGAAGAAGAGATGAAATATGTAAATTGCTATCTTAAAATACAGAAATTTAGATTTGAAGATAAATTGAAGATAAATGTCAAAATAGATGAGTCTCTCTATCCTGTATTTGTGCCAAGATTATCAATAGAACCACTCGTAGAGAATGCAGTCATTCATGGAGTCGAAGACAGTATAGAACAAGGAGTCATAGATATTGAAATAAACAGAGTTGAAGATGATCTGTATGCAATTGTAAGTGACAATGGAAAATCTTTTGAAAGAGATTTTACTTTCATCAATAAAGACAGTCACTCACATCATATAGCAGTTAAAAATACAAACAGCAGAATTCATCTATTATTTGGTGAGGAATATGGAATAACATATAATTTTGAAATAGCCAATAAAACCAAGGCTGTGCTGCACCTCCCTTATATAGACAATAAAGACAAACCAATAGAGGAGTTATACTCATGTATAAAGTAATGCTTGTAGAAGACGAAAACATATTGAGAAAAGGTATCGAGGTTTTGACTGATTGGGCCTCTCTCAATTGTTCTGTGGTCTTTGGAGCTTCCAATGGAATTGAGGCTCTAAAATATGCAGCATCAAATCCAATTGATATTCTTATTACAGATATCAGAATGCCTGGTATGGATGGCCTTGAGTTGATAAAGAGACTCAAAGAATTGAATTCAAATATATCAGTGATCATTCTATCTGCCTATGGAGAATTCAGTTATGCACAAAGAGCTCTTGCTTTGGAGGTCAAACAGTATGTATTGAAAACAAATTACAGAGAGAATCTACCTATTGCCATCAAAGCTACAATTAAAGAAATTGAAATGCGTGATGATATCAAAATCAATTTTGAATCTTTGTTTTTAAAAACAACTGAACAATCTGAAATTGACTCATATTTTGAATTAAATTTAGATAAGGATGAGCCATATTACATCTTGAGTATTGAGACATTGAATAACAACGAAAATTCAAACTTCAAAAAATTTATAGAGTATGCTTATAAATCTTTATCACCTAAAATCACAAAGAGATTTGATAGTCTATATATCTTACTTGTCTCCACAAAAAAAGAAGAGTCCAATAGAATTGAAATTATAAAGCAGATGAGTGAGCAATTCATAACATCGTGTACAACTCTTGTGGAGATGAAGATTAACATCGGAATAAGTGGAGAGTACAGAAAATCAATTGATTTTAAAAAAGCTTATCTTGAAAGTTTGAGCAATCTTGGAAGAATATTTGATGAAAATAGCTACAGTATAACAGAGGCAAATGATGACGATGGCAAACCCTCATCTCTTGTAGATTGTTCTCTTTATGCAAAAAAGATAATAGATGGTTACATTTCTTCAAATATAGAAGATCTGAAACTTATAAATGATGATTTTTTTGATGAATTCAAAACAAAGAATTATGATATTGACCATGAAACAAACCAAGTTGGAGTGCTGTTCTCTTTGATTGGAACATCATTTCAAGAAAGATCAATAAAAATAGATGATTTTTTAAAAGTCTCAGATGAATTGAGTGAGCTGATGAAAAATTGTTACAGCAGTTATTCTCTGAAGAAAGCTGTGATGGAGACTCATTTGATATTACTAAAATTATTCTCAGTATATATGAATAATTCGATATCTCTGAAAGTTAATACCTACATTGAAAACAATTATATGAATCCAATATCAATTGAAGATATATCAGAATCATTGCACCTCTCTTCAAATTATGTTGGTCGTCAATATAAAAAAGAAACGGGTAAAAATGTACTTCAATATTTAAATGAATATAGAGTTGAAAGAGCAAAACATCTTCTCAAAGAAGGTCGACTTCAAATAAGTGAGATTACATTTCAAGTTGGGTACAGCAACCCTGCATATTTTTCAAATGTTTTTAGCAAAATTACTGGGGTATCCCCTAAAAAATTCGTACAGAACTAAAAAAGGAGCATTATATGAGTGCAAATAATTATCAGATTGATGGCAATATTGTCACATTCAAGAGTGTTAGGATATCTGTAATTACAGATAGATTGATTAGATTTGAGTATTCCAAAGATAAAAAATTCATTGATGATAAATCAATGATGGCAGTGAACAGAGACTACAAAAAAGTTGATTTTACTGTTGAAGAAAAAGAGGGGTATCTAAATCTTTATACCGATGAGCTTATCGTGGAATGTGATGGCAATAAATTCAGTGAAACAGGATTGTTTGTAGCACTTAAGAAGCCAATTCTTGAATATGGCCACAAATGGTTCTATGGAGAAGATGTTGTTACTTTTGGAGGAACTGCCAGAACTCTTGATGATGTAGATGGTGAGTGTGAATTGGAGCCAGGATTGTTCTCACAATCAGGATATTCTGTCATTGATGATTCAAAAACAATGCTTCTAACTGATGATGGTTTTGTAAAACCTAGAACTGGTGGGAATGAAGATCTGTACTTCTTTGGCTATGGCAGAGATTTTAAAGCAGGTTTGAAAGATTTCTACGGATTGAGTGGTAAGACTCCTCTGATTCCACGCTATGCTCTTGGTAACTGGTGGAGCCGATATTATAAATACACTCAAGAATCTTATTTGGCACTCATGAATGAATTCACAGACCATGATGTTCCTCTATCTGTCTCTGTAATAGATATGGATTGGCACTATGTAGATCTTCCTAAAAAGTTCGGCAGTGGTTGGACTGGCTATTCTTGGAATAAAGACTTCTTTCCTGATCCAAAGGGCTTTTTAGCAGAGTTGAAGAGAAGAGGTTTGAAGGTAACAGTCAATGAGCATCCTGCAGATGGAATAAAATCCTTTGAAGTCAATTATGAAAAAATGGCTGAGAGCATGGGAATTGATCCTAAAACTGAACAGACTGTGCTTTTTGATGCAAGCAGCAGACAATATCTTGATGCACTTCAAGAGAACATATTGGGCCCTCTAGAGGAAGATGGTATTGATTTCTGGTGGATTGATTGGCAGCAGGGCTCTTTCTCAAAGATTGAAGGACTTGATCCATTGCTTGTGTTGAACATAACAAGATTCAATGCAAATAAAAAAGGAAACAACAGGCCATTGATATTCTCAAGATATGCAGGACCTGGCTCTCATAGATATCCAATTGGATTCTCTGGTGATACACACATCACTTGGGATAGCCTAAAATTCCAACCTAAGTTCACCTCAACAGCATCAAATATAGGATTTGGATGGTGGTCTCATGATATTGGTGGTCACATGCTAGGAATAAAAGATAATGATTTGGAAATCAGATGGTATCAGTTGGGAGTGTTCTCACCAATAAACAGACTTCATTGCTCAAACAGTTTGTTTACAAGTAAGGAACCTTGGAGATATGAAAAAAACACATCCAGAATAATGTGTGAGTATTTAAGAATAAGACATCAATTGATACCTTATCTGTATACAATGGCTTACAGAGCATTCAAAGAGGATACTCCTCTTGTACTTCCTATGTATCATGTAAATCCTGATGAAGCAGAAGCTTACAGAGTTGAAACTGAGTACTATTTTGGAGAGAACATGATTGTATCTCCAATTGTAACCCCTCAGATTGATAAACTTCTTATGGGTAAGGCTAAGGTCTATCTTCCAGAGGGCAAGTATTATGATTTCTTCTCATCAAGAAGATATGAGGGAGGAAGAACTACTTTCATGTACAGGTCTCTAGAAGAGCTACCAATTCTTATAAAGATGGGGGATATCATACCTCTTACAGATGAAAAGATAGCTGATGTTAATCCTAAGAATTTGACATTTAAAGTTTACATGGGGGCAAATGGTACTTTCAACCTTTATGAGGATGATAACATGAGCTCCAATTATGAGAGAGATATCAATGCAACAACTCTAGTAGAGAATAACTTTGATAAGAAATCTTTCATGATCAATAAAGTTGAGGGAGATAGATCTCTTGTACCTGAAAAAAGAAATTACACAGTGGTCTTTGTAGGAATTGCAGAGTGTGATTTAAGTGTGAAAGTGGATGGATGTGATTCTAAATTTGAATCATCTTATGATGACAAGAAAAAAGAGCTGTGCGTGATAGTTAAAGATGTTTCAACTGCATCTGATGTTGAGGTTATTTTTGATGAATCATTGAGCCTTATTCAGAGAGATAAAAAAACAGATCTGTTTGATCTTCTTGATAAATTTGAAATCTCTATTGAACTTAAAGATTCCTTGTTCGGAGCATTTAATGAGAATTCAATTATCAAAACTGTGAGCTCTCTTGCTTCCTTAGAAATTGATAAAGATATCTTTGATAGCATAAATGAAATAATTTTGTGTGATTAAGTCAGAATATTGGAACCTTCTTCTTTTGAAGAGAAGGAGGTTCCATATCTCAGAAAATTAGACAGTCTTGTTATTTCTTAAATCAGAAATAGTTTTGGCTATCAAATTTCTTGCTCTTATTGCTTCTTCCTTACTGGCCTCTCTTACCCCCTCAAGAGGATATTTCATACCAAGACTTTCGTACTTGTTGACTCCCATTGTGTGGTAGGGCAGTACATCCAAACTTCTAACACTCTTATAAGGTGCTATCAGCTTTGCAAGGTTTACAAGCTGCTCATCATTCATTGTGATTCCAGGGACAAGAACATGTCTTATTTGAATGTTAACATTCCTTTCATCCATGAATGATAAGAACTCCAGAGGAAAAAGTTGATTTGAATTGGTCAGGTCTTTATATCCATCAGGATCACTGTGTTTTATATCAAGCATGATCAAATCACAGACAGAAGCTAATTTTGCAAGTAATGGCTTGTTGTTTTCAGTTATAGCAATTCCACCTGATGTATCAAGACAAGTATTGATACCACGCTCCTTTGCCTTTGTGAAAAGTTCAACAAGAAATGCTAACTGAAGGAGAGGCTCTCCTCCAGTCGCAGTTATCCCACCATTTTTGTAGAATGCTTCGTTTCTTTTATAATCATCAAGGATCTCATCCTCTGTCTTTTCTATTCCAGCATTTGTCTCCCAAGAGTCGGGATTATGGCAGAATTTACAACGCATTGGGCATCCTTGGAAAAAAACTACATATCTAATTCCTGGTCCATCAACAGTTCCGAAAGTTTCTAGAGAATGAAATCGTCCTATCATATTATATCGCCTTATGGAAAGTCCTGCTGATAACCTCATCCTGCTGCTCTTTAGTCAGCTTTACAAAATTAACAGCATATCCACTGACCCTTATTGTCAGCTGAGGGTACTTTTCAGGATGTTTCTGTGCATCCATCAAAGTCTCTCTATTGAAAACATTTACATTCAGATGATGACCACCTTTTGAAGCATAACCATCTAAAAGTCCTACTAAATTATCTATCTGTTCGTTTGAAATATTGTTATCCATATTTTACTCCTAATTAATTGATGTTGCAGGCTGCACAGCCTTCATCAAGATCTATAATCAATCCACCTTTACCCAAAGCATCAGGTATGATTGAGAATGTATTTGAAATTCCGTCCTGAGCTTCGCTGAAAGGAATCTTTGCTACACTGCTGAGAGATGCTACTGCACCCTTTGTATCTCTTCCATGCATAGGATTTGCTCCTGGTGCAAAAGGTTGCCCAGCTTTTCTTCCATCAGGAGTATTTCCTGTTGCATTACCATAAACAACATTTGATGTAATGGTCAAAAGGGAAGTTGTGGCTACACTGTTGCGGTAGGTTGGATGTTTTCTGATTGCCTTCATAAAGCGTCTTACAATATCAGAAGCTATCTTATCAACACCATCATCATCGTTACCAAACTTAGGAAACTGTCCTTCTACTTCGAAGTCTGTTGCAATACCATCTTCATCTCTGATCACCTTAACTTTTGCAAATTTAATAGCAGAAAGTGAATCAGCTACAACTGATAGACCAGCAATACCTGTTGCGAACCATCTGTGAACCTCTTTATCGTGAAGAGCCATCTGAATTCTTTCATAGCTATATTTATCATGCATTGTGTGGATTATGTTCAATGTATTTACATAGACACCAGCCAACCATTCCATCATATCAACAAATCTTTCCATCACTTCATCGTAATTGAGATATTCAGATGTGATCGCTTGATATTTTGGTCCAACTTGAACTCTGGTCTTCTCATCAACACCACCGTTGATTGCATATAACAAACACTTTGCAAGGTTTGCTCTAGCACCAAAGAACTGCATTTCTTTACCAATACGCATTGAAGACACACAGCAAGCAATTCCATAATCATCACCATGAGTCACTCTCATGATATCATCATTTTCATATTGAATTGATGAACTCTCTATTGAAACCTTTGCACAGAATCTCTTGAATCCCATAGGTAACTTTGTTGACCAAAGAACTGTAAGATTTGGCTCTGGTGCAGTACCAATATTTGAAAGAGTATGAAGATATCTGAAGCTCATCTTTGTTACAAGAGGTCTGCCATCGATTCCAATACCACCAATAGATTCTGTTACCCAAGTAGGATCTCCTGAGAACAAATCATTGTATTCAGGTGTTCTCGCAAATTTAACAAGTCTCAATTTCATGATGAAATGATCTATGAACTCTTGAATCTCTTTCTCTGTGTATGTACCTTCTTTTAAATCTCTCTGAGAGTAAATATCTAAGAAAGTCGAAGTTCTACCTAGACTCATTGCAGCACCATTCTGCTCTTTAACAGATGCAAGGTAACCAAAATAAAGCCACTGAATAGCTTCTTTTACATTATTTGCTGGTCTTGAAATATCAAAACCATAAGTGCTACCAAGTTCTTTTAATTCCTTAAGAGCTCTAACCTGTTCTGATAACTCCTCTCTATCTCTGATTGTTTTATCATCCATGATAGAAGAAGTGGAATCTTTTTGATTCAATTTGTCTTCAATTAATTTATCAATACCATATAGAGCAACACGACGGTAGTCACCAATTATACGACCACGACCATAAGCATCAGGAAGACCAGTTATGATATGGTTTGATCTACATTTTCTCATCTCAGATGTATAAACATCAAATACAGCATCATTGTGAGTCTTTCTGTAATCAGTGAATATATGTTTTACATTATCATCAATCTTGTAGCCATTCTCACTCAAAGCTTTCTCAGCCATTTTGATACCACCATTAGGCTGGAGAGAACGTTTGAATGGTTTGTCAGTTTGGAAACCTACAATAGTTTCCTTATCTTTGTTGAGATATCCTGCATCATGACTTGTAATTGTAGATACAATCTTTGTATCCATATCAAGAACACCGCCTTTAGCACGTTCTTGCTCTGTAAGACTCATTACCTGAGTCCAAAGTTCTGTTGTATTCTGTGTAGGTCCTTCAAGAAATTGGTCATCACCTTCATAGGGTGTGTAGTTCTCTTGAATGAAGTCTCTTACATTGACCTCTTCTTTCCAAATGTATCCATTAAATGATCTCCAACTAGAGTCCATTGTAGCTCCTTAGCAGTTACTGACTGCATTCTGTTGAAATTTATATCTTTTACTTCAGTAAAAGCCATCTCATTGAGATTGATTTTCTTATCTTTATCTTAAATTCATATCCACTGTATAGGAAATGAAGAACCTTGTCTGTTGCATTTGACACAAACTGGCATAAATAGACCATATTTTTTATTGAATCTGTGTAAGTTTTACTTACGCCAATAACAATTATTATTCATACATAAAAAAGGAGCAAACAATCAGTTTGCTCCTTGATAGAGCATGTTTTAAAATTACTCTACAGTTGTCTTTCTAAGATTGGTATCTAAAATCTTGTGATACCCAACCCAGTTTCCTTCAGTAGTTTCTTTTTTAAGTGATTCCTTAATTGTCTCCAAAGTTGCATCAACATTGTCGGCCATATTTAAAGCAAAAGCTTCTGCAAGTGCTGGCTTCTTAGGAGAACCATATTCAAGCTCTCCATGATGGGCGAGAATCATATGTTGCATTTCAAGTTTTAAATCATAGGGGAATCCTTCAATCTCATCGGCTCTTCTACCAATCATCTCAGAACCCATAACAAGATGTCCCATCAGATTACCTTCCTCTGTATACTCATTTTCAGGCATAGGAGAGAGCTCTCTAGTTTTAGCAATGTCATGCATAATAGCGCCTGTTATCAAAAGATCTCTGTTTAAGAAAGAATAATTCTTTGCAAAGAAATCAGCATTCTTGGTAACACTCAGAGTATGTTCTAAAAGTCCACCTCTGAAACCATGGTGAATGGAACGAGCTGCTGAATGAATTTTAAATTTCTCAGCAAACTCTTTGTCATCAACAAAGAAAGAAGTCAGAAGTTTATTTAAATATTTGTTCTCTACAGAATCAATGAAAGAAAGAAGCTGTTTGAACATCTCTTCAATATCATATTCTGATGAAAGCATGTAATCCTCAATTGAATATGTATTATCATTTGCAACAGTAGCTCTTGAAAGATTTAGTTCTAGTGAACCATTGTAGGACTGAACTTCACCCATCAAGCTTACATAATCCATTGTACCAAAATCATCTACTGAGTAATTATCTGTATTCCAGATCTTACCATCGATCAATCCTGTTTTATCCTGTAATTTAACAATATCAAATTCTTTACCGCTTTTTGTAGTTACTGTGAATCTTTTCTTACAAAGGTATACACCTTTGATTTTTTCGCCTTCTTTGAAGGTATCAATATATCTCATTATTCGTCCTCTATATAAATAGTGAGTACATAATAACTCAAAAGAAGATAAGGTAAAAGATGAAACAGGGAATTTGATTGAAACCTATATAGTTTAATAATAAAATTGAGATTTACCTAAAAACGATGATTTGAAATGACCTTTAATTCATTAATGATTTACCTATAATTATGTATTGCTCAAAAAAAAAAATGACCTGAAATTAATCAGGTCATTGTTTTGATAAAATTTGATAAAACTAACTGATATCTTTTATATCTTTTTTGTAGAAAACTTCTTTATCAACACCACCATTTAAGTTTGCAATAACTGTTGTACATACTGCATCACCTGTGATATTAACAGCTGTTCTTGTCATATCAAGAATTCTATCAATACCCATGATAAGAGCAATAGCTTCAATTGGAAGACCAACTGAGTTGAATACCATGGTAAGTGTGATGAGACCAACACTTGGAACACCAGCTGTACCAATGGATGCAATAGTTGCAGTACCGATAACAGTGATGTAATCGGCCATTGAAAGTTGAATACCATATGCCTGAGCTGCAAATACTACGGCAACACCCTGCATTATACTTGTACCATCCATATTGATTGTAGCACCTAGAGGAATGGTGAATGATGAAATCTTCTTAGATACACCAAGTTTTTTCTTAAGAGTCTCAATAGAAAGAGGAATTGTAGCATTTGAAGTTGCTGTTGAAAAAGCAAAAGCCATTACTGGGAAGAACTTTTTCAAGAATACAACTGGACTCAAACCTGTACTTGCTTTCAACAATCCTGTGTATACAAAGAAACATTGAATAAATAGAGCAAGTAATACTGCTAGCATGTACTTCAACATTGGTACGAAAGCACTGAATCCAGTGGATGCAAAAGTTCTTGCTATCAAGCAGAAAACACCATAAGGAGCTGCTTTCATAACTAGCATTGTCATCTCCATCATAACATCATTGAATTCACTGAAGAAGTTACTTACTGTTGTAGCTTTATCATCAAGTCTTGTTAAAATAATACCAATGAACAAAGCAAAGAATATTACCTGAAGCATCTTACCATTTGTCAAACCATAAAAAATATTGGTTGGAATGATATTCAACAATGTCTGTGTTATTGGAGTTTTAGTTGAGATAGTTACATTATCTGCAGCTTGAATTGCATTCATGTTCAAACCAATACCTGGATCGATGAAGTTTGCAACTGTAAGAGCAACTGTTATAGCCAATGCTGTGGTAACCAAATAGAAGCCAATTGTTCTTATACCAACTTTACCAAGTTGTTTTGTATCACCAATTGCCATACTACCACATACAAGTGAGCAGAATACCAATGGAACAACAAGCATCTGCATCAATCTAATGAAACCTTGTCCAACAACATAGAATATACCATCAATGAAGACAGTATCTCTTACATATCCCTGTGGAATTAGATAGTTAAACAGCAGTCCAACTAACGCACCACCAATCAAGCCAATAAATATTTGAGAAGTCAATCCCAACTGTTTCTTTGTTTCTTTTACTTCTTTACTCACTATTTTGATTCCTTTATATATTCTTGTAATGCATCTTGCCAAGATTTTGCTTTGTACTTATTTTCAATTCTGATGATAAAATTATCCAATACTGCATAAGTTGGGTGATTCATAGAATATTCAGAATCAGACTTATGAACTTCATGAACGATAGTGCTATCAAGGCCAGCCTGTTTCAAAATTTCTTTAGCAAAATCAATTCTGCTACATCTACCACCACAGGTGAAATGGTAAGTACCATACTCGTTTGTGTTGATTATGTATAAAATAAATCTTGCTAGCTCTTTAGCACTTGTAGGTGAGCTGCTTTGGTCTCTTGATATATTCAGAGCCTCTCCACGCTTTGCTTTATCAAGAATGTAAGTTACAAAGTTCTGACCTTCGCCATAAACCCAACTGGATCTGATGATGAAATGTTTTGGAGCGAATTCTTTAACAAAATTCTCACCACATTCTTTTGATTTACCATATTCGGAAATAGGATTGGTCTTATCAAATTCAGTAATAGGAGAATCACTTTTTCCATCAAAAACATCATCAGTTGATATTTGAACAAGCTTGGCATTGATCTTAAAAGCTGCGATTGCAACATTTCTTGCACCTAAGGCATTGACCTTGTAAGCAAGTTCAGGATTGTCCCTGCATTCTTTCTCATTAGCGATACCAGCACAGTTAATAATTACCTGTGGTCGATTTGACTTACAGAAGTTTAAAACTTCATCAAGATCTGTTATATCCAATACTTCGTGGTCTGTATCAAAAACTTCGTAACCTAAAGGGTTTAAGATCTCATTGATAGCAGTACCAATTTGTCCTGTGGATCCAGTAATCCAGATTTTTAACATATTTTTTCTTTTCCTTTAAAAATAATTTGTGTTTCAGTTTATAATTAAGCAAAGAGTTTGCTCAAACTCGATTATACAATAGACATAAAAACAATGTAAATAATTAATATAACGTTATAAATGATTAAATGTAAGATAAATTTGTCTTAATTTAAATCTAACATCTCATATTTTTCAAATAAAATCAAATGGTTGTTTGATTTAGCTAATCTTATGATATCATCAGAGAAGCCAGTTACTGAGAATAAACCGTATATAATATCTTTTTCATTGAGAAATTTAGCCTTTTCTTTTAATCTATGATAAATTCTCATATCCACTGGTTTTGTCTTGAAAAACTTACATTCACCTAAAAAAACTTTATAGGTTTCATTGTCCTTTGAAACAACATCTATTTCAATAGAATTGGAATTGTTCCAATAACCACCCAATGTAGATGCTGTCCATTCAAATTGCCCACTGCTCACTGTATCTTCAAACAATTGTTGGCATATTGATTCAAATACCATACCTTGATATTGATATTCAAAGACTGTATCAAAATGTTCAAGCGCATTCTTTTTGAGACCTCTATCTAACTCGGATAAATATGGATACATGAAATTGTAGTAAAAATTTAAAAAATTATTGTCGATAGAATATAAGAATTTATTACTTTTTGAATCTCCTTTTAAAACAAGTGAAATATTTTTTTTAATAAGAAGATGCCTTTCAAGATTAGCTAATGAATATTTAATCAGATGTTCTTTAATATTCAATGAATTGGCAATAGCTGTAGCAACTGTTTCACCTCTTCCTACTGCAGTAAGAACTGCACTATCTCGCGAACCAATATTATCTGATAGAATCTGTCTTTTTTCTCTATAAAAATAGCCAGAAGGGGTAAAAAACTCATCTTCAACAAAAGCACGTATTTCCCTTTTATTTGCAATATTTAAATAAAGAGGTATTCCACCTGTTATTGAATAAAGTCTCACTTGATCTTTGAATGATTTTGCACTCATCAACTTGCAGGAATCTAGGAATGAAAGCTCGTTTACTTGAATTGTAGCAACTACAATATCTTCAATTGGACTCCTTGCAGAAGTGCAATCTTTCATAAGTTTTACATTGGAACCACATAAAATAACCTGTACTTTATGCTTGCATAGCATTTTTGTCCAAATCTCTTTGAACGTAGATAAGAACTTTTTGTTCTCAGAGATAAGGTTTGAAAATTCATCTATAACAAGAACATTTTTATGGGAATCATCAATATGCTCGATATATAAAGAAAAAGCATCATTCCATGTTCTTACTGGAACCTGTGGAGCTATTTTATAGGATAATGAAAGCTGATCAACAAAAGATATAATATTGATCTGTTCATCAAAGGCAGTTGGAAGAAAATAGAAACTGTTCTTATTTGAAAGAAAATTTTGAATTAAAGTTGTTTTTCCACACCTTTTTTTACCCAATATAATGAGCAAGCTATGGTCCATTTTAAAATAAGATTCAAGTAACTTCAGCTCATTATCTCTTCCCACAAACATATTCACCTCTTCCATAAAAAGATTACTCCTTTTAAGGAATATTTTGAATAGTGGTCTAACAGAATCTAATAAATTTAAACTGATTATTACATTTAAAATAATCAATTATTAATTGCTACACTTTAAAAGGTGTGTAATAATATACATTGAGTGATGCAATGAGAAACACTCTTTAGCATTATTCTTATGTAAAGAATTGGGAGGTTTTTTATGAAAAAACTGTTAACAGTATTATTGGCTGCTTTAACTATCAGTACAGCAGTATTTGCTCAAGGTGTTAGAGAAGGACAAATTGTAAATCTTGATGATAAACAAACTACCATCACCGTTTATTCTACAAATGATATGCATGGTCGTATGGATCCAAGTATTTCAGGACCTTATGATGGTGCAATGGGACTTGCAAAAATAGCTGGTGTCAAAGCTAATACAGAAAATGCATTGTTGATTGATGCAGGAGATGCAACACATGGAACACCTTTTGCTATTCTGTCTGATGGATTGAATGTTGTTGATATGATGAATGCAACAGGTTATGACTTCATGGCAATAGGTAATCATGAATTTGATTATGGACAGCCAGAGTTAAAAGCTATCGTAAATGCAGCTGATTTCCCTATAGCATCTGCAAATATCAAAGATGCATCAGGTGCTTATCCTTTTGATAAAACTTTGATCAAAAGCTTCGATGGTGTTAGAGTAGGTATGTTTGCATTAACAACAGAAGATACACCTGCAACAGCAATGCCATCTCATGTTAAAGGTTATACATTCAGTCATATAATTGATATTGCTAAAAAGAAAGTGACAGAATTAAAAGCACAAGGTTGTGATGTAATAATCTGTGTTGGCCACCTAGGTGTAGCAGAATCAGGTGCTGGAACAACTTCAATTGAATTGATTAAAGCTGTAGATGGCATTGATCTATTCATTGATGGACACAGTCATACTGCAGTTGATGAAATGATTGGTGATACTTTATTGATGCAATCAAAGAGCTATGATAAATATTTAGGTAAAACAACAATCACATTGAAAGGTGAGAAAGTAGTTTCTTTGGATGGTGAGCTACTTGATGTAGATACAATTGATGCAATGAAATTAAGCGATAAAGCTACATCTAAAAGAGCAGCTGTTCAACACGAATTTGATGAATTAGCAGCAGATTTCGATGTAACTCTAGATGAGAAAGTTGGAACCATTGGACTTGATTTAAGTGCAGCTCGTGCTCCTGGTGTTAGAACACAACCTATGAACATTGGTTACTTAGTAGCAGAAGCATATAGAACAGCATTGGATGCTGATATTTCAATTGCAAATGGTGGAGATATAAGAGCTGACATCCCAATGGGTGATGTTAGTTATAAAGAGATCATTACAACTCTTCCATTCTTCAATGCTCTTGAGACAAAATTGTTGACTCCAGCACTTCTTAAAGAAGTATTAGAGAATGGCGTAAGCAAGATAATGTTGATGGATGATGGAACAATTGATTTTGATAACAGTGCAAATGGTAGATTCCCACAAGTAGCTGGTTTCTCATTTACATATGATGCAACCAAACCTATTGGAAGTCGTATCATGAGCGTCACTCTTGATGGTGAGAACTCACCTCTAGATCTAACAGATACAACAAGACAACTACGTTTTGCAGGATCTGAATATGTAATGACAGGTGGTGATGAATATACAATGCTAGCTGATTTACCTATTGAGAAGTTATTTGGATACACAGCTGAACAAGCTTTAATTGAATACTTAAAGGGTAAAGATATCACTCAATCATTCTTTGATGCACACAATGCAGCAACAAGAAGTGTAAGAGTTAAATAATTTTATTTCAGTTTAAAAAGAGATGGTAGGTACAAAAATTGTATTTACCATCTTTTTTTATCTCTATTGAGCATTCGTTTGTGGAATTTCTTCTTCAGTAGATTCTATTTTTGGAGTAGGAGCTTTTTGATTTTCTAAATAACTAATTATTATTTTGTAAAAATTAATTACTGTTGATTCATATAATTGTATGAATTTAGTATTTGAATAAAAATATTTTCCCAATTGCTTTTGTAATGCAATTCCTATATATTTGATTTTTATATCTTTGTATGAACTAATTATATTATTAAAATCATCAGAATTAAATTCATCATGTTTTATGAAATTACTTAGAGATATAACATTTACTTTTTGTGTGTTTTTTATTGCGACATATAGGTATAGACTATCCAATAAAGTTTCAAATTCGATTTTATTTTTCTTCCAGCACTTCCTAAGTTGATCTCTTACATATCTCAATTGTTGAGAAGAATTTAGGCTTTTTT
>JBFHKM010000003.1:0-53324 GCA_041595335.1 Sphaerochaetaceae bacterium | reverse complement strand
CACCTTAGCTCAGTTGGTCAGAGCACGTGATTTGTAATCTCGGGGTCGTCAGTTCGAATCCGACAGGTGGCTCAATTTACTGTTAGTTTTTTCGTATAATAATATATGCCACCTTAGCTCAGTTGGTCAGAGCACGTGATTTGTAATCTCGGGGTCGTCAGTTCGAATCCGACAGGTGGCTCAATCAAAGCTTCAATTAATTTTGAAGCTTTTTTTATTTTTAACGCTTCTAAATTGCAGTTTAATTCTCATCAGTATTATGTATTGTTCTTTTCTGGAAGTTTTAATACTCCATTTTCTAGTTTACATTATTTATGAAACGTAAAAAAAGATGATCCTAAGATCATCTACATCAGTAAGCTATTATTTTAATGAATAAATTCAGGTCTGAGATTTGCTGCTCGTCTTAAATAAACAGGATTTAAATTTGATTTGCTTGTTTTAAACACTATCAAGACTCTTATCACTTTTTTCATCATTCCATCTATTTCAACTTCTTGACTGCAGAATAAAGGTATCTCTGTACCATATCCACTTGCTCTCAAAGCTGCGGCAGGATTCCTAGATCTTAAATCAGATGTCTGTGTGAACATTATGTACAAAATATCTTTCTCTTCGATTTTGTTCTCTTGAAGAAGAGTTTCAAACAATTCAAGAATTGCTTTATCAATCTCTGCCTTTTCATCTATCTCTACAGTAGTTGCGCCTCTAAGTGCTGCTGTAGTGCTTATATTTCTCATATCTACTCCTAAATATTAAATTATATGATTATTTTTATAATATCACCAGACTGCTTCCAGCGAATTCATTTATTAAAGAAAATCCTAAATCAAAAAGGACCACAAGGATTATTCTTACAAGTGTGCCGAAGAAAGGTTTTACAGGAAATATCCTATCTTTAAAGAATAAAGCAAAACAGTAAACAAACAGCCATATTCCAAATACCAATGTAAACATTATAAAAAGTTTCAAAAAATTTGATACAGCAGCACAATATTCACTGCTTACCTCATAATTCAAGCACAATATATAAAATGCAAGTAAAGCCATTGTTATAAACACTAGATACCAGTGAATTCTGGCTCCCATTTCAAGAACTCTTCTTCTACTTAACACAATTAATTCCTATTTTTATTTTACCAATGTTCTTCTCTTGGTACTGAAAAGACTGTATACACTGCCCCATTGGTTGTCTCTACAAGTAAATTACCTTTATTAGCTTCATTTGATAAAGAAAATAAATTACTGCTTATATCCATATTGTCTAAAGGCCATTTTAAATTTTCCGCTGTTACGGTACATTTGCCATTGAGTGTGGCTGGCATAATTGATACTGTCTCACCTTTTGCTGTTTCAAAGGATCTCTTACCATCTACAAGATACATTGCTTCCTTACGGGTTATCCAACACTTAGGACAGCCATATTTATTGAACAATGACCATATATTCATTAAATGATCCATTCGCCCTTCACCGCCGCCTATTAGAATATAATCTTCAAAGCCTAAATTCTTTACATAACGTATAGCAAGTTCCGTATCACTATAATCTTTGTCTTTAGGGAATTTTTCAATCTCTACTTCGTTCAAAAGAGTAAGATTTTGAATTGAATCAAAATCTCCAATCGCTAAGTTACATTTCAAACCCAATATCTCAGCTATCTCCAAACCACTATCTGCTGCTATAATATAATAACCATCAAGTGGTAGCGTTTCAGGGATAAATAAAGGTGCATTCCCCCCTGTTACAACAATTGCCGTATTCATAAAAAAAGTCTCCTAAAAAAAATAGTTGCGAAAACCATATATCAATGGTAATCTAATTGCAACAAACCACAACATTGAAAGAGGTAAATATGCAAAATGCAATTGACAGATTAAGCAGGCTTGCTTTAAATCCAGCTGATATTATGCTCCCTAAACAGGAACTTGACCTATACAAATGGGCAGTTGTTGCCTGTGACCAGTATACATCAAATAGAGACTATTGGCAAAGAGTAAAAAATACAATTGGTGATAATCCAAGCACACTTAATTTAATTTTCCCTGAAGTCTACTTGGACGAAGGAAATGATGATGAAATTATTAAAAATATCAACAAGAATATGGAATCCTATGTAAAAAGAGATATTTTTGATACTTACAAATCTTGCTTCTTTTTAATAAAGCGAACAGTTGGTAATAAAAGTAGATGGGGTCTGATTGGATCTCTTGATTTAGAGAAATATGATTACAATGCTGATTCAACTTCACTTATTAGAGCTACAGAAGGTACAATCTTATCTAGAATCCCACCTAGAAAGAAAATCAGAAAGAATGCACCTCTAGAATTACCACATATCATGGTACTGATAGATGATAAAAAAAGATCTTTAATCGAACCATTTGCAAAAGATGTGTCGAAACTTACTGAAGTTTACAACACTAAATTGATGGAAAATGGTGGCGAGATACAGGGATATTTATTGAATACTGAAGAACAGTTCAATAGCATTGCTGATTCACTTGAAGGTCTTTACAATCAATTGGACCCAAAAAATCCACTGCTTTTTGCAATGGGTGATGGTAACCACTCTTTAGCAACTGCTAAGAGCTGTTGGGAAGATATCAAAAAGGGATTGAGTGAAGAAGAGATTAAAAATCATCCATCTCGTTTTGCTCTTGTTGAAATTGAAAACATTCATGATGATGGTCTGCAGTTTGAGCCCATACACCGTGTTTTATTCGATATGAATAAAGAGGATTTTGAAAATCTATTGATCAAACATTGTTCATCTTTTGAAGTATCTAAAATTGACGATAAACTTGAACTGAAAAATGCTATTGAAGAAGTTGAAGGTCAAACTTTCGGTTTTGCTACAAAGAAGGATGGTATTCTTCTTTATAAATTAGAGGATCCAGAAGGCTCAATTGCAGCTGCAACTATTCAATTGATTTTAGATGAGATGGTTGAAAATAAAATTGGAACTCTAGATTACATTCATGGCTTTGAAGATACAATTGAGCTTGGTACACAACCAGGAAACATTGCTATTTTGATGCCTGATGTATCAAAATCAACTTTCTTTGATGCAATAATTAAAGATAAGGCCCTACCAAGAAAGACTTTCTCTATGGGAGAGGCAAATGAAAAGAGATATTATTTAGAAGCTCGTTCTTTAATTAATAAATAATCAGACACAAAAAAAATGAAGCCAAAGTAATTTATTGTAATTGCTTTGGCTTTTTCTATTTGATAAAGATGTCTGTGTTATTTTAGAGATTTTTCTACGAGTGATGTAGCGTTAAATTTACCGGCTCTCAGTATTTTAAAAGGCTTTTTTGTAGCATCAATTAGTGTGGATGGAATAGTTCCTTGTAAGTCAGTGTCTACGACAAATCCTGGAACTCTTTCTTTATAAGCCAAGATTATATCCATGATATTTGTCAGTGATTGAAATCCTGTTTCATTAACACTGGTTGAATAAATTGGAGACTCCAGTTGTTCCATTATAGCCTGCAAAAAAGGATCTGATGGGACTCGAACAGCAAGTGTTCCACCTTCTTTTTTATTGAGGACAGCAGTAAGGGGAGCTGGCCACACAAGCTCAACTTCTTTTGGAATTTCACATAATTCTTTAGCTTGCTTCAGTGTTGCAAGTACTAGAAAAGGTTTTGATTCTTCCCTAGGTTTCAATTCTCTGAGATTCTTTTCACCACTACCATATTTGGCACATAAACCATAAATAGTGTCGCACGGTAAAACCATAACCTTATCTTCTCTTAACATTGCTACTGTTCTTTTAAAAGTTTTTTGGTCCTGCAAATATAAAACTTCAGAAGTTTCTTCCTTCATATTTATCCTCATCTTTTCCATTATTTTTATCTTTCAATATTAACGAAAAACTTATGGTTATTACAAGTCCTATAATTATAGAAATTTCAAAAAAAAATGCATTACTTTTGGACTTTTTAGTAACTTTTTTGTTTTCTACTTGGTTCATTAATAAAGAGTTATCAAATAAAGGATCATCAGTATCTTTTGAATATTCATAAAAAGTTACCTGATCTCCTTCATTTACATAACCCAATTTAAATGCATTATCTAAAATATATTTGCCATTTAGCAAATCTGTTTTATATTTTTCAAGGTTTGTCACATCAGAAGACAGTTGATCTATCTCCTTTTGTTGCAACTCAACTTGCTCTTTAACAGCATAATAATGCTTTAAACCACTAGAAGATACGAATGTAAATAAAATAAGATACGAAATTAACGTAGTTATTGTGAATAATTTCAAATATTTTGTTGTCATAAGTTCCTTCACATTATATAATGGAATAAGTATAGTGTTACTTAGACAAAAATGCAAATAACCTTTGGAGGTAACAATGGCTAAAAATTCAGGATACGCAAGAAGCATATTTTTCTCACTTGTAATTTCAATAATAATATTGTTGGCAATAGGATTCTTATCAGTTAATTACTTAGTGCCATTATATGATATACAATCTCAGGATATTTATAAATTCATGATTTATCTGTTACCAATTATTATTGGAGCAGCTTTCATTGAAATTGGAACAATGATTTCAAGTAAAGAGAAATCTAATGATTTAGATCCATATGACCAATTACCTCGAAATTCATATGACAATCCCCTTTATGCTGATGTTAATGATGATCCACTAAATACCAATTTAGTTTCTCAAGCTGATACCCAATTTGTTCCTTTGCACGATGAGAAAGTTGATATTGCACCTTCTGTCGAAGAGAGCTTTGATTCAATTGCAACACCTGCAAGTGATATAAAACCTGAATCCGAACTTCCTGTATCTCTTCAACAGAGACTTTTAGCTTTGAATAATGATGAAGCTGAGATGGCTCTTTCATATCTTGAATCAAGCACCACTTATTGTAACAGTGTATTAGAAGAATCCACAGCAGAAAAATTGTTAGGATTGACCGAAAAAGAAGCCAACAAGTTATTGTTCCTATTATCAGAAGAATCCAATGTTGTTGAAGCAGATGCTGTTGAATTACCATTTGATGAGCACACTGCAAGTGCAATAATGAACTTCACTGAAGAACAAGCAAAAGATGCAGTTGAATACATCCTCAATGGTCCCAAAACAGAATTCATTCCTGTTAAGTACTCAGGAGAATTTGATGGTTCTGTTAATGCAGTACTTCAAACTGAAATTAAAAATGCTAAAGAATTCGAATATGAGGTATCTCTTGTAATGATGAATCTTGATAATAAAGAAGATCCAGAAGAACTACAGATGCTTTTAGACAATGTTTCTTCAGCTTGTTTCAACTTTACAAAAGAAGATGGAAGCGTTTATTTGATATTCCCTCTTTATAACGAAGGTGAGGCACACGCTGTACTTAAGAAAGCATTCAACAATATCAATCATACTTTCAAATATGGACTCACATCCTTAAATGAAAGATACGATGTAGAAGTTCCTACATTGATGAATGAGGCTTTAGAAAATTACAAGAATGTAAATTAACATTATAAGGCTTTAACAGAAGAGCAGTAAATCTGCTCTTTTTTTATGTCCTAAGAGTTGACAAAAAAAAAGGAACTATCAAGAGAATTTTAAGTTCTATCAATAATTCCTTTTTGAAAATATGGCAGTATTAATTAAATTTCCATATTCATTGCAGATCTAACTTCATCAAGAGTCTCAACTGCCATCTCTCTAGCACGCTTGATACCATCGTTAAGAACACTTTTGATGTAAGCAGGATCTTTTTCCAATTCTGCTCTGCGTTGTCTTAAAGGTCTCAATTCTTCATTGATAGCTTCAGTTAAAGTCTTCTTCAACATACCACCACCACCTTCTCCAATGCGTTCAGCAATGGCTTCAGGAGTTTCATCAGTACACAGTGAGATCAAAGATAGAAGATTTGCTACTTCAGGTCTATTAACAGGATCAAAAGTAATAATTCTCTGAGAGTCTGTTTTTGCTTTCTTAATAAGTTTTGCTGTTTCATCTTCAGTATTTGATAAGTAAATAGCATTGTTTCTGCTCTTGCTCATTTTCTGATTTCCATCAAGTCCAGCAATACTAGGAGTCTTACTTAAGAGAGCTTCAGGTTCTGGGAAAATTGGATTCTTCTTTGCAAATTTATCATTGAAACGACGAGCAATATTTCTTGTCATCTCCAAATGAGGTAGTTGGTCTTTTCCTACAGGTACGACGTCACCTTTACAGAATAGAATATCACATGCCTGGTGAATAGGATATGTATACATACCAGCATTCACGCTCTTCAACCCTGCTGCTTGAATTTCTTCTTTAACAGTTGGGTTACGACTCAATTCAGCATTACTTACCAAAGTTAAAAAAGGTAGCATCAACTGATTTGCTTCAGGAATATAACTGTGTGGGAAAATTATAACATCTTCAGAAGGTTCAATTCCAGCTGCAATATAATCAATTACCAGTTGCTTGGTGTTCTGTGAAATTTTATCAAATGCATCATGATCTGTTAAAACTTGATAGTCAGCAATCAAAATACATGTTGGAACTCCTAACTTAGAAAGTTTAACACGATTCTGTAAAGAACCAAAATAGTGACCAATATGTAATTTACCTGTTGGTCTATCACCCGTTAAAACTCTGTGTTTTTTGGGGTTCTTTAAAATATCTTCTTCTAGTTTTCGGCTTCTTTCAACCGCAACTTCATAAGTATCCATCTATATAAATCTCCTCTTATATTAATTTATAATTGTTTCATGTTAAGAAATTTATTAACTTCTTTCAATAAAGAATTAAAAATTAATTGATAAATTACTAAATAATTTAACTTCTGATTATAATTCTCTCATACCTAGGTCTGTAAGATTTTTCCTTTGTGACAATTACATTTGCATCATCGTTTGGAATCTCAAATATCATTCTATCTTTAGTCAAAATGGTACCTGGATAAATCTTTCTTGCTTGTTCTTTCAATGCTCTTAGTTCAAAATCACTGTAACGAGGACTGTAATGCAAAAGTCCAAATGTCTTAACATTTGCATCTTTAGCAATTGTTGCAGCTTGAGTTACTGTCATGTGTTTTTTATCACGTGCAGTATCTTCAAGTCCTTCTTCAAACATTCCTTCACACAATAATAAATCACTATCCTTAACTTTTTGAGCTATAGATGGTATGTACATAGTGTCAGTTATATAACTGAATGTTCTACCACGTCTTTCCTCTCCCATTACCTGAGAAGGTTTTATGATATCACCATTTTCATTTTCTATTTCGAACCCTTTCTGCAGACGGCCAAATTTTGGTCCTTTTGCAACTCCAAGTTCTATTGCTTTCTCTGGATGGAATTCTCCAGGTCTATTTTTTTCTTTAAAGACATATCCAAAGCAGGGTTTTGTATGATCAAGCTTAACAGCTTCAACAGTATACCCTTCTTCATCGATAATTATGCCTTCATTTACTTCTTTAAATATGATTTCATAATTTATATACATATCAAGGATCTTTCTTGAGCTATCAATATATTCACCAAGTTTCTTTGGTCCATATATATATAATGGTTCATCTCGATCAACTTGAGCAGATAGCATCAATATTCCAGGTAAACCTGTAACATGGTCAGCATGCATATGTGAAATGAAAATACGATTTATTTTTTTCCATTTAAGGTTCAACTGTTTTAAGGAGACTTGAGTGCCTTCCCCACAATCGAAAAGGAATAATTCTCCTTCTCGTCTAAGCATTGCGCTTGTTAAAAATCTTCCTGGAAGTGGCATCATGCCACTTGTTCCTAATACAAATACTTCAAAATTCATAAGTAACATTATAAAGCAAAAAGGACTGTATTATCAATAAAGAATAAGGATAAATCATCAATCCTGATTTAATAAATACATTGGCTCAATTTTATTTGCTCTTTTGAGTGATAGATAAACACTTAAAAAAGAGACAGCTAGAAGCGATAATGTTATTAAAAGTAACTTTTTGATTGGAATATTGATATCAAATGTAAGGAGATACCAACTGAGAGAAGAGATACTTTGTTTGGCTAAAAATTGTAAAAAAATTGGGAATATATATGACATTGCTATTCCTAATATCATTCCACAAACAATAGATAGCAAAGTCACAATTTCTATTGCAATGAAATACACCCATCTAATTTTCTTAGATGAAAGTCCAAGCAGTTTATTTATTGCTATATTTCTATGAGAGCTGCTGATTAAATCAGAAGCTACTGATGATATAAAAAAACCACTTAGTAGAGCTATTGCCAAGAATACAATCAAAAGTGTCTGAGTACTTGTTAAAAGATTCTCATATAGATCTCTTTCCATACTGTACCAAGGAATGGCTGTAATTCCATCTTTGTTCATGATTGATGTTGCATCTCCGACACTGATACCATCGTTCAATATGATCTCTTTATGCTGCTCAAGATTGTTGTTGTAGATTTTTGATAGGAGTAATTTATCACAGAATATCAAATACTGATCCAATTCTTTATAGCCACTGTCATATATGCCTTTTACAAAACATAGTTTTGGAAACAGACGGCTTGCTCCATTATCTGCAACAATTGCCATTTTATCACCAAGTCCTATGTTCAACTGTTCAGATAATATTTTCGATATATAAATATTAGAAAGAGTGCTTGTTTCATCAGTCATATTGAAAGTTATTACTGAAGCTCTTTCTTTTTTAAAATATGAATCATCAACACCTTTCAGCATAACCACTTGAGATACTTCATCAGCTCCATATGCCAGAGCACTTCCTTTTGATACATCATTTTCTTCTTCAATGAAATCATAGCTAGATACGTCTTCTAGAACAGATGTTTCAATGTGTCCAGAACCCAGAAGAGCATAGCGCTTCACAATTCCTTCACTCATGCTATCTACAAATATTTGAGACATCACAAGCAACATAACAACCAAAGAAATTAATATAAATGATCCTTTAAGTTTTTTCTTATGTGAGGAGAATAATATTTTTGATAATAACAATTTATTGAGATCATTCATCAATCATCTTCCTCAATTAGTGCAGGACTCTCTATCTTACCAAAAGTCAGAATCATTTTTTTATCACACTTATCTGCAAAAGCACTGTTGTGAGTTACAAGTATCAAGGTTGTATTTTCTTTTTTAACAAGAGATAAAAGTAAATCTTCAATAAATTCTGCGTTTTTTTCATCCAAAGAACCTGTTGGCTCATCAGCAAAAATAATCTGTGGAGAATTTGCTAGAGACCTTGCTATTGCAATTCTCTGTTTCTCACCACCAGATAGCTGATCAACTCTCTGTTTTGCTCTATCTCCAAGTCCTACTAAATTTAGAAGTTCTTCTGCCTTCTGATTTGCTTTTGTTTTTGAGACACCATCAATTAAAAGAGGCATCATAATATTTTCGATGGCATTAAAATCATCAAGTAGAAGACTGTTTTGGAAGATGAATCCCATTTTTTTGTTTCTCAGCGAGCACAGTTCTTTCTCACTCATCATGGAGATTTCTTTTCCATCAATTTTGATGCTTCCTGAAGTTGGCTTCAAAAGAGATGCAGCTATCTGAAGTAAAGTAGATTTTCCACAACCACTCTTTCCAACAATTGATACACTGTCACCACTCTCTACTGAAAAGCTCAAATCACTGAGTATCTCAAGTTTCTTTTTTGATGGTAAAGGGAAGCTTTTTGATAGATCCTTAATCTCTAATATTTTACTCATTGTTTAATATCTCCATTCCATCTTTTTTTAATATTCTTCTAGATTCAAAATAACTCATTATATAAGTCAAAACCAAAATAGGTGCTGCAATAGTTACACAGCTAGCAAGTGAGAAATCAAGTTTCAGAGGAACACTGAAAATTGGAACCTTTCCGTCGGTAATTCTATATAACAGACGTATCATAGAAGCTGCATTTTTCAAAAAAAGAATAGATAAAATAGATCCACTGAGAACTCCGGCAGTTGATATTATCAATGCTTGATTGGTAAATATATTTACAATATCTCTTTTCTTCATACCCATTACGGATAGCATTGCTATTTCATTGCGCTTTAAATTGAGAAGGTTTTTGGATGACGAGTGCAAATTAACAAGGACAATTATGCTCATCACTGATAGAGTCAGATACATCAAAAATTGTTCTAATTTCATAGCTGCATAGAGACTTTGATTCTGTTCTATCCAGGTGTGTACAACACCACTGTCTCCTACGATTTTTTGTAATTTTTCAACATCTCCATAGACTGCAAGTTTTGTCTCTGTATAGGGAGCCATTTTCAACAGTGTTGATCTATCCATCAAGAAATATGCTGAGTTAAAAGATGACAGTGGCGTTGAATAAATTCCACTTATATAGCTGTAAGTTTTCATAGCAACCACAGGTATGGTCTCACCTTTTTTAAGAATTGTTAGTGCAACATCATCTTTAAGTTTTAAATTATTCAAAAGTGCTGTTGAATATGATATGCTCAGTCCGTTTTCAGATAAGGAGCCTGCATACATCTCATAAGGTAGATCTTCAGATTGCTTGGAATCAAAGGCTCTTATTGTTGCAAATACAGATTCTGAGCCACTTCCTTTTAGTATTGCAGGAAGCTCACTGAATTTATAAACTCTGTAATTCTCCTGCTTCAACTTTGAATAGAGATCATCTAGATTTTCATTATCAACATCAATTATTGCATCATAACTTTGATACTGACGTATGCTGCTGAATCTTTGGTCCTGAAGGCCTATCATGAATGAAATAACAACATTTAAAGCAAAGGTACAAAAAAGAAGCCCTATTGCGATTCTGATGCTTGATCTTCTATGCCTATTCTGTGAAGAAAAAGCATAACGAGATGCAATTTTTAGTTTCATTTGTTACCTCTTCTCATATTCAACATCAAGAATTGTTTTGCCATCAAAACTATAAATAATTGTGCAGTATTTTCTTCCATTTTTATATAAAATCTCATTTTTTCTATCAGAATCGTCAAAAAAAGTCTTACTCTGGAGAGTGCCATCATAGGCTACTTCAATGGAGTCTTCTTTGCTATTTTTATAATATGTGGTGATTACAATATCTGTTTCCTTATTATTGATTATTTCACTCTTAGTTTCAACTTGTTTTAGAATGTTATTATCATTATCTAATTCAAAATCTACTGTTGAAATGATATTGCCATCATCATCACTCTCCTGTGTTCTGTAAAGAGAGCCTGAAGGATTGTAATATTCCTTATAATTGTAACCATCTTTGAAAGTCTCTATCACAAGTGAGCCATCATCATTTATGTTTGCATCGTTGAATGATAGAGTTATATCTCCTTCATATTTGGTCGATGTAAGAAGTGTGTGGTAGGCACTGATTCTAGTGTAAGTTTCATCATCTGAGATAAGTAATTCTTTGTTTTCATCATTGTCTTTGAAAACATAGTATTCAAACTCACCATCAATTTCTTGAAGTATTGAGATCAGTGAGTTATCTGAATAGTAGTAACGAGAGAAAGAGAGAACCTCATCATCTTCCTTTTCAACTTTGGTGATCAATCGATCACCATCATAGGTATAGACAGTCTGCTTATTCCCTGAACTTCTTCTTATCAGTAGGGAGTTGTTGTAAACCTCTTCAGTTTTATTATCTCCTTCCTCTACCAATATTTTTTTTAAAGAACCCATTTCACTGGTGATTGTTTTTTTTATCACTTCATCATTTAAATACAGAAAAGTAGTAACTTCATTATTATCAGTTACTACTTCAAGTTTATATTCAGTGCTACCATCTGCAGCTCCCAATTTTTGAGAAATTGCATTTGAATTATAAACAGCACTTTCTGCAAAAAGAGAAAGTGATATTATAAATACCATTGTTGACAGTAGAATTTTTTTCATAAAGAAATATTACCACTAATTAGATGATAAACCAACTAGAGAATCAAGAAATTCTTCCTTATCAAAAGGTTTTATATCTCCATAATGTTCCCCAATACCTACATATGCAATTGGAATGTTGAGTTTGTCTCCAATCTGAATCAAAGCTCCACCTTTAGCAAGGCTGTCATATTTAGATAGAATCAGACCATCAATTCCTATTGCTTCATTGAAAAGTTCAGCTTGGGAATAACCATTTTGACCTGTTGTGCTATCAATTACGAGTAATTTCTTATAATGTGCATCATCAATGCCTTTTGCTTTGATGACTTTGTCAATTTTCTGAAGCTCTCGAAGAAGATTATTTTTATTGTGCATTCTACCAGCGGTATCTGCAAGGATGATGTTATCACCTTTAGCTCTAGCACTTGAAATGGCATCAAAAATTACAGCACCAGGATCTGATCCATTGTTCTGTTTTACAATTCTGACTCCAATTCTATCAGCATGAAGCTGAAGTTGATCTATTGCAGCGGCTCTGAATGTATCAGCTGCAGCTAGCAAGACACTGTGTCCATCTTCTTTTAAATCGTATGCAAGTTTTGCTATTGATGTAGTTTTTCCAACACCGTTAACACCCAACACTAAAAAAATAGTCAAATCATCTTTTTTAATTTCAGGTTTGTACTCTTTTATTTTTGGTTCTAATAATCTTTTAACAATCTGCTGTAATTCTTCTTCCGTTTTTGGTTTTTCTTTTTTTGCAATTTCTCTTAACTGATCTGATATGTCCATTGCAATGCTTGCGCCAAGGTCACCTTCAACTAAGAGGTCTTCTAAGTCCTCATAGAATGATTCATCCAATTTTCTTGAAGATGAAAATAAGTTCTTCAACTTGGCCCCAAATTTTTTAAACATAATATCTCCTAAATCTCTAATTTGTCGCTAATCTAATATAAGAAACCAACTGGTATATTATATCAACTTGCATAAGTACCAAAACTCCATCATTGATATTGTTGATGAATGTTTTTGCACTATCTATACCATATAAGTTATTGAGGGTTTCTACACTTAAGAATGTTGCACATCCTATAATATAATTCAATAGACCTTGATAAAAATCAGTTTGTTTTTTTTCAATAATCATCCCCTCTCCCATCCATGAAGGATTTAATGAGAAGTTTATGTAGTCATCACTTTCATTCAGCTCAAATATTTTATCAGTAAAATTATCTTTTGTTGCCAGAATTGTAGATGGTAAAATTTGGTTATCAAGATATAGACTGTTGGAAAAACCAAAATCCTTTCCATCAATTATCCAATTCACCTTTCCAACATCACTGTTGAGCATGATAGGTCCATTTTCTTTAGGATTTCCACCAACTGTTATTGTATTTATCTCATCTAGAGATGATACAACTTTTAGAACATAAGGTTTTATGTCAGTTCCTTTTATCAGAAGATAATGATCTCCACTTGGCAACAATATATAGTTTGAGGTATTTATCAAATCAACAGTATCTGAAGATTTTATCTTGTTCGCATCAATATAGATAACACTGTTGTTTCCTTCTTCATCCAAAGATTGCTCTTCAATTTCTTTAATTTCTTTGAGTGCAGTCTTTCCTGTTATCTCCTTGATTGTAATATTAACATCAGGGAGTTCATTTTTTATTATTGATACGTCAGGAAAAAATGACTTCAAGAGAGATTGAATTATATAAGAATCCAGTGCTGTGAGTTGATTGTTTGCTATGATCTTATCAAAAATCATATTGAGTGAGCTGTAATAATCACCATTGCTTTCAATTCCAGGTAGTTTTGATAAATTCTCAGTATATATCTTGAGATTGTTGAATGTTGATAATCTGTCAATTTCTACAAAAATCAATTCATCCACATCGTTCTCTCTAAGAAAAATATCACGGTATTTATAAGCATAATTGGACAGTAAGTAGGCACTTACATAATCGTCAACACTCACAACTTCGATATCTGGAAGTGCTGATTTTGCTGTCTTGATGTTGGTTGGAATATCAAATTTAAGAGTATTTACAAACGAATCAGATGCTTCATTTTCTTTTATGAATGCATCTAATTTGGTATTGGCTGTTTTGATTTGACTTTGTATTTCAGATATTTTATCTTCATAGCTTGATAAATCATCAGATGAATAATTGGTATTTGCTATTTTTACATAATATGATGATAGCTTGCTCTCCAACTCTTTAATTGCCGCTTTTTGCAAGCTTGTGCAATAATAAACTTTTTGATTTTTATTCAATTCTATGTATGGTATCAAATAGCTCTTGAATAGGAAAGCACATTCATCTCTTACCTTGGTTTGAATATCTGAAAATTCTTTTTCAGCTATTCTTTGGGTCAATGCTGCTGTTTCAACAGAATTTGAAGATTCTAAGTTTTGTGCTGATTTTACATACGGAACAATAGCTATTGTGTAATTTTCAGATGCAAAAGCATTGATGCATATGAAAATCAATAATAATGTACTCAGAATCTTTTTCATAAAACCTCACAATTTTACTATTCTTCTTGAAGCCACTGCAAATAAGCTTGAATGAAACCACCAATATCACCATCCATAACTGCATTTACATTACCAACTTGATAGTTGGTTCGATGATCTTTTACCATTGTATATGGTTGGAATACATAAGACCTAATTTGAGAGCCCCATGTAATCTCTTTTTTTGCAATAGCAGTTGATTGATGTTCCTTCTCTCTTTCTCTCTCATAATATTCATATAATTTTGAACGTAACATTTTAAATGCCACATCTTTATTCATATGTTGAGATCTCTCATTTTGACATTGAACTACAATTCCTGTTGCATAGTGTGTGATTCTTACTGCACTGTCTGTTTTGTTGACATGCTGACCACCAGCACCACCAGCTCTATATGTATCAAGTCTATAATCTTCTGGTTTTATTTCAATTTCAATATCATCATCCATAACAGGAGATGCATAAACACTGGCGAATGAAGTGTGACGTCGTTTTTGAGAGTCAAAAGGACTTATACGAACCAAGCGATGAACACCTGCTTCTCCTTTTAAATAACCAAAGGCATGAGGACCTGAAATCTGAACAGTGCAACTTTTTATGCCACCTACATCTTCCTGAATATCAACAATATCTTGTTTGTATCCATTTTTTTCACACCATCTAAGATACATTCGAAGTAGCATGTTGGCCCAATCACTTGCATCATCACCACCAGAACCTGAATGTATTGTCAAAAATAGGTCATTGTCATCGAATTTACCATTCAAAAGAGTGCTGATTTTTAATGGCTCAAAGCTTTTTTTAAGGATGTTTATTTGATCTACAATATCCTTTGCAGCTTCATCACCTTCGTCTTTATAGAGTTCCATGAATTCTTTTATGTCACTGATTTGATCCATAATAGATAACCATGGTTCATAGCTTTCTTTCAGAGAATTCAGTTTACTGAAAACTTTTTGAGTATCAATATCAGAATCCCAAAAAGTTGGAGATGCAATTTCGTCTTCAAGTTTTTTGATCTGATTTTTTATATCAGAGTCTTCAAAGACGCCTCCAAACTTTAGCAGATTCTTCGCAGATGTTATCAAATTCTTCTTTATTTTCTATAAACATGTAAAACTCCTTGGTTATCTTCTTTCTATTCTAATCTTTAAGGACAAAGTTTTGATTTCATGAGGTTGCAATGTCAAATCCCAGGTTGTTGTAAAAAATGAGAATTGATATAGTGTTTCATCTCCCATCAAAGTTTTTCTATCCAATTCAACATTGCATGCCATTAGAGAGAAATTGTTCTTAGATGATACTGTTATTCTTGCCTTATTCTCTTTATCTGTGATTTTAAACATACCAACTTGATCATAAACAGTTCTTTCTTTATTCAAGTTTTTTAAATCATCATCAACATTGAAGAGAAGTGAATTGTTATAAGGAAAGAATGAAAGGGGAATTTCAAATCCGGCTTTAAACTTCTTCACACAATCTCCAGTATTTTCAATTGTTGATTCAAATTCTATCTCATTTGAAAAGAATTTGTAATGTCTTGTGAATTTCAGACAATTCTCAGCAGATTCATAACCAATCAAACCAAATTCTGTATACTTCTTATCTAACGATTCTAGACAGTAATTGATTTCAGGAGATAGATTGTCCTTCATGCGATATTTTGACATATCGTAATCTTCATCAAGAATTATGTTGTTCAAAACTTTAAGTTTCTTTGATGGAATGACCATATCCACTTCTTTTAAGAATGGACCTTTTGGAACTATTGCATCTGCAAAGTTACACTCTGCAGGGTAATACTTCAACTCAAGTAAAGAACCACCCTTTGAATCGATTATAGCGTTGATTGTCTTTCCACAGCTCATGACTTCTTCAAAACCATCCCTATCGAAATCACTCACGTAAGGATAGCAGAAGTTATCTGAAGAATTTAAAATTTTCTCTATTTTTATTAGATATTTCCAAAGATTTGCTCTGATATCACCTCTCAAAAGAGATAAATTGGCATCACATAGATATGGTGCTCCACAGTAAGTTTTTGGAATCAGTTTCAACAATCGTTTTTTAATATCTCTATCTTTTTTATAATGACGAGCTATTTCATTGACCCCAAGAATTCTATTGTAAAGATAACTGAGGCCTAGATCATTTGTTAGAACTTCTTGGATTGATTCATCACTTGTTAAAAGAGAATCAAAACCATACCATCCTTTGTCCAAATAATGAGTTGGAATTGGCTGAGTTTCAATCAAGTCGTCTAAAGATTGTAAATTGTCACTGAATAGCAAATCTATCAATTTGAGCATCTCTTCAGTTTTAATTCCACCTTGAAGAAGTTGATTCAAATTTATCATTGCAAGATGGTTCTCACCATCCATATTTTCGTTTTTAATTATTTCATAAAGCTGATCAAAATCAATATTTTCTAATGAATAATCCATTATTGCTTTTGATATTACAGCATCAGGAGGAAGAATGGTTATTGTCTTCCCCATTTCAACCATTCTAAATGGTTTTTTACATTTTGATTCAATATTTATGGATTGAGAAGAAACAATAACATTATCTATCTTAGATAGCTTCAATGAGCTTATCAAAGATGGATCCCAGATCTCACCATAACACCAAAATGTTTTAGAAAGCATTTTGTACTTTTTGCTTATCATTGTAGTTGCTTTTTCAATTTGAGCAACTCGATCCGATTGAGGAACCAATGGTAATATCGCTTGATAATAACTTCCAGTAAGTACTTCTAGTTTATCTTGTCTAACTAGATCTCTTATGAGCATATTGACTTCTTTATGATTATTATCAAGCCATTCTATCATGCTACCGGTCATATATAGTTGCAAAGAAGCCTTATCTCTTTTATATACCTCTGTTAAAAAAGGTTGTAGAGAATCTTCAAGTGCCCTTTCATAAACTTTCTTTGGGCTTCCATGAGGAATTTGACTGTAACATCCAACTATATATGACATGTATTTAGGTTAGCTCCTTAACGACGTTTCACAATACACTTTGAAGGACAAGCTTCTGCTGCCTCCGCAATCTGAGAATGAGGTTTATCATTATCAAAAGTAGATAGAAATTTGTCGACAGTACATCCGGATTCAGGGAATTTCTTCTCACATATTTTACATCCAATACAGCCGACGGTACATTCTTTTCTAACTTTCGCACCAGATTCGTGATTATTACATGCTACTACGTATTGGCTATCATCATCAACTAGTTTTATGACATTATGTGGACAAATGTCTACACATTTGCCACAAGATATGCATAATTCTCTGTCTACAACGATATCACCCTTCGCATCTTTGCTTATAGCTTCAACTGGACATACATTTATACATGAGCCTAAATGAAGACATCCATCTTTACATGTACTATCACCGTCAAATAAAAGAGCAGCTGCATTACAGTCTGTAACACCTTGGTAATCAAAATCTTTGTTTGTAACATCGCAGTTACCATTACAGAAGACATAAGCAACCTTTTTCTTGTTGCTCACCTCAACTTCTTGTCCCATTATAACACCTACAGCCTTAGCAACTTTAGCGCCACCAGGGGTACAGAGATTCAATGGAGTATTTTTGTCAGTAGAAATGGCTTCAGCATAAGCACTGCAACCAGCAAAGCCACAGCTACCACAGTTTGCACCTGGTAAAGCAACTTCGATTTTCTCCTGAACTTCGTTCTTTGCAACTGCAAGTTTTTTTGCTACAAAAGCCAATCCTAGGCCAAGTAGCAAACCCATTGCAGTTATTATTATAAATGCTAATAAAATATTCATAAATTTATTGTCCTATTATACTAAATGTAAATTTGTAAGAAGAGACTTATCAAAAGCCATGAAAGCAAGAGCCATCAAACAAGCAGAAATGAATGCAATAGGCACTCCTTTGAAACTTTTTCTAACTGGTGCTAAATCTAATTTCTCACGAATATTACTCATCAATACAATTGCCAAAGTGAAACCAAGTCCTGCAGCAAGTCCTGCAAAGAATGATTGAAGACAACCGTAATCTTGATCAATGTTGATAATTGCAATACCAAGTACTGCACAGTTTGTTGTAATTAGTGGAAGATATATACCAAGAGCTTTATAAAGTGGTGGAGATATCTTTCTGATTACAAGTTCAACTACTTGAACAAGAGCTGCGATTACAAGGATAAATGCAACTGTTCTTAAATATTCTAGGCCAAAAGGTGCAAGTAACAATGTGTATACTGCCCAAGTAACTACTGATGCTATGGAGGTAACAAATGTTACAGCCATACCCATACCTAAAGCACTTTCACTGTTTTTTGATACACCAATAAATGGACACATTCCAAGGAATTGTACCAAAATGAAGTTACTTATGAATATATATGTTATTAATATTGCTATAATACTCATTATTTATTCTCCCCTTTAGCGTTTGCAGCCTTTTTATTGTCTCTGTAATTATTAAATGCAATTATGCATCCCATTACAAGTAAAGCTCCAGGAGCTAAAGTCATAACTCTAATTGGATTAGCTTCAATTAGTGGAATATGTATCACACCACTCCATTCACCTAATGGGAACAAAGTAATTGTACCAGAGCCAAGCACCTCTCTTATTACAGAGATGAGTAACAATGCAATTGTAAAACCTAATCCCATACCAATACCATCATATGCACTGTCGCCTACAGTATTTTTATTAGCAAATGCTTCTGCACGTCCTAAAATAATACAGTTAACAACAATCAATGGTAGGTATACACCAAGTGCTGTATACAAAGATGGAACAAATGCATGTAAAAGCATTTCGATGATTGTTACAAATGAAGATATGATAACAATATAAGATGGAATTCTTACATCATCTGGAATGACGTTTCTCAATAATGAAATCATTATGTTTGAAAGAGTCAAAACAAATAGAACGCTGAAACCCATACCAATAGCATTTGATACCATTGTGGTAACACCCAATGTTGGGCAGAGGCCTAATAGTAGTACAAATGTAGGATTCTCTTTAAAAAGACCTTTAGTTAATTCTTTTTTATTTGCCATTATTTAGCCTCCAATGTTTTTGCGTACTCGCCGCCTTCAGAGAGAGCTTTAGCTATAGCGCCGAATGTAATAGATGCACCACTTACTGCTGCATTATCTTCTGCACTCAATTGGTTTTTAGAAGTAGGGATTGGATCTTTACCAATGAACTTTGTCATGTACCAAGAGTTCTCACTCTTCTTACCAAGTCCAGGTGTTTCACTGTTACTTACAACTTTAGCTTCAAGAACCAAACCAGCTTCATCAAAAGATGCTACAAGTTTGATCTCGCCACCATAACCATTGCTTTTTAGCTCTAAGATATTACCTTTAACAGTACCATCTTCATCAACTAATGGAATGTAGTAAGGTGATACTTCAGAATCTGTTATAACTTTATCACCTAGTGTGTAACCATGAGCAACTTCATTCAATGCATTGATTGTCTGTTGTTTATCATAAGCTACAATAACAGGTGCTGTTACGCTGTTTAATGATGCAAGTATCAATGCAGCAACTGCACAGATTATTGCAAGAATAGAGGCTGTTTTAAAATATTGTTTCATTAATTTGCCTCCTTAACAGGTTTTATATAACCAAATTTCTTTGGAACAACATATCTATCAATAGTAGGAGTCAAAATATTCATCAAAATTATTGCAAGAGATACAGCTTCTGGAAGAGATCCGAAATATCTAAATAAGAATGTCCAGAATCCACAACCAAGACCAAATATAACCTGACCTTTTTTAGTAATTGGGCTTGTTACCATATCTGTTGCCATAAATATAGCACCTAGGAACAAACCACCACTGAATACCTGTTCAAGAACTTCACCTGAAGCGAATCCAAATCCTGATCTGTAACCAGAGAACATCCAAGTCAACAATGCAAAGAAACCAATAAATGTAGCAGGAATATGCCATGAGATTATTTTCTTTACACATAGGTAAATACCACCAACAAGTAATAAGAAAGCACTTACCTCACCAATACATCCACCAATATTACCAAAGAATGCATCAACTGCATAAGGTGATATGTGAAGAGTCTGAGCTAAATTTTGTGCAAAATCTGTTGCAGGATATCCGCCGTTTGTCATTATTGAAGATGGTGATTGATTCAATAGACCATTTGTAATGGAAGTTTTAACATAGCTTAAAGGTGTTGCACTACCAATTGCATCAACACTTGCACCTGTTAAAGCAGGTAAAGTTTTAGGCATCTGATAGTTACTCATCAAAGATGTGAAACTGAAGAATACAAATACACGACCACCAAGAGCTGGATTCATCCAGTTGTGACCAAGACCACCAAAAATCCATTTAACAATACCAATAGCAAATGCACTGGCAATTATAGGAATAAGAACAGGTACTAGAGGACTCATGTTCATTCCAACTAAAAGTCCTGTGAGGAAAGCAGATCCATCACTTAATGTACTTTGTTTTAGGCCTCTCTCACCGTCAATCAAACCAAGTAGATATTCTGTAACTACGCTTGCTGCAATAGATACAACGAGTATCAATAGTGCTCTAAGTCCAAATACGTAAATGCCCCAAATTGCTGCAGGAGCAAGAGCCAAACTAACATTCCACATTATAGAAGAAGTTGTATTCTTACTATGAAAATGTGGAGATGAACTAATCTTTAATCTCATTACTTTTTCCTCCTAGCCATTTTTTTACCATATTTAAATGTATGTACCAAAGGTAAATGTGCTGGGCAAACAAACGCACAACTACCACACTCTTTACAATCCATCAATGAGTATTTATTCAATGCTACATCGTAACGACCATTAGAGATATTTTTATACATCATGGTTGGCATCAATCCAATAGGACAGGCTGAAACACATTTACCACATGAAATACATGAAGTTTGAGCTGCTTCATTTTCAACTTTGATTGAAATTATTCCGCTTGTTCCTTTTTGGATAGGAGTATCTAAATCATAGAAAGCAAATCCCATCATAGGACCACCACTTACAATTTTATCAGGTTCTTCTTTGAATCCACCACAGAAGTCTATCAACTCACCAATTTTAGTTCCAATTGGAGCTACAACGTTCTTTGGTTCCTTGATGCACTCACCTGTTACACAAACAACTCTTTCCATCAATGGTTTGTTTTTTGCACATGCTTCATATACAGCAAAACAAGTTCCAATGTTAGAAACTACAGCACCAATATCAAGAGGTAATTTTCCGCTAGGAATCTCCCTACCTGTTGTTGCTTTCAATAGTTGTTTTTCATCACCTTGAGGGTATTTCATTTTCAAAGGTTGAACAGTGATTGGATAGCCTTTAGCTTTGATAACATCTCTTAAATGTTTTACAGCATCCATCTTGTTCTTCTCGATACCAATGATGATTTTTTTGGCTTCAATGACCTTAGCAATGATCATCACACCTTCAATAGCACCTTCAGCTCTTTCAAGCATGGTTCTGTGATCACTTGTTAGATAGGGCTCACATTCAACACCATTTATAACTAGGTATTCAGCAACCTTTCCTTTAGTGATAGAGAACTTAACATGAGCTGGGAATGTTGCTCCACCCATACCAACAATACCAAGATCTTTGATGGTAGCGAGTAGCTCCTCCTTACTCTTTGTTCTCCAATCGATATCATCCCATTTGACCTCTTCAGCAGTTGGGTCAGTTTCGATGATGTAAGCATCACATTTAACACTATTTGCTAATGTTACTTTTTGGATGGCTTTGATTGTTCCTGTGACGGGCGAATGAACTTCGGCGCTGATAAAGCTCGACGCTGTTCCTATCTTTTCACCTCTAACAACAGAGTCTCCCTTAGCTTTTAAAGCTTTTGCAGGTGCTCCTAAATGTTGAGACAGACTTACGACTACTTCCTTGGGAACCGGAAGAAATTCTATAGCTTTCTTATTGCTTAAGAATTTTCGATCCTCGGGGTGTACGCCGCCTCTTTTAAACGTTAAAACGTCTTTTGGCATCGTACCTTTCTCCTTCTTACTATTTTCGCTAGTAATTTGTGAAATTAATTTAACAATATCTTCTTTTTTCTTTCAAAAAAATAAAACATTAGTTATAATAGCTCACATGAACCGTATTTTCAAGTATGCATTTTGGAAAATTAAAGGAACAAAAGTATATGCTCTGGTAGGCAAAAGTGGCACGGGCAAGAGTTTCAGATCCAAAATGGTTGCAGAAGAACATAATATAGATTTAATAATTGATGATGGTCTCCTAATTAAGGGAGATAAAATGCTTGCGGGAAAATCTGCTAAACAAGATTTAACATTTATTGCTGCAGTTAGAACGGCTGTCTTTGATGATGAAGAACATCAAAAGGCAGTTATGACGGCTCTTCAGAAAGAAAGATATCATCGAATACTGATAATTGGTACAAGTGAGAAGATGGTAAGAAAGATTGCAACACGATTATCTCTTCCCCAACCTGAAAAGATCTTCCACATTGAAGATATTGCAACTAAAGATGAAATTGATACTGCAATGAGAGTGAGATTTACCGAAGGAAAGCATGTGATTCCTGTTCCATCTATCGAGATCACCAGGACATCTCCTAAAATCGTACTTGATTCAATGAAAGTCCTTTTTAAAAGAAAGAAGGTATTTCCATGGAAAAGAACTCAAATTTTTGAGAAAACAATTGTGAGACCAGAGTTCACCAAATTCAGTAAGGCTGTAATAAGTGATGCTGCATTGACTCAGATGGTAATTCACTGTCTTGATGAGTTTGATCCTTCTATAAAAGTTAAGTCTGTTTCTGCAAAAGTTTATGATAATGGTTACTCTTTGACAGTGAAGCTTAGAATTCCTACATCTCATATGATGAAAACATCAATGGCTGAGCTTCAAGAATATATTTCTGAATCACTTGAAAAGTATGGATCTATATTTATTGCTACTGTTTCAATAGATGTTGAAGAATGGGGTTAAGCAATAATTTATTTTGAGTGAAAAAATAAGATGATAGCGATTATCACTACCATCCTTAGTTAGACTAATTGTCCTGTTTGTTTGAATGAAGAGTTTTTCTCTTCTTAGGGTTTTTATCTTCCACCTTTGTTTCAAACTTTTTTACATTGCCTTTGTTTCCACGTCTTGGGGACTTTTTATTGTAATTTCTTTTTCGTCCAGAATTCTTGTATCTGGGATCCCCCATAGTTCTAACAGGTTTTGAATGTCTTATACAACCTCGTGGAACGGTGTAGCCTTTTGAGCCGAGTAAATGAGCACAACACACTTCAACTTCATAATTGCTTGGTGTCATAGGAGATATTAATATTTTAACCTGTCTAAAGGTTTCTTTAAATCTCTGTCTTGCTGTCATCTCTTCGTCAGTAAATATTACTAAATCTCTGACCAAGTAAAGAAGCATATCTGCTCTCTGAATTTCAGGAGATTTACCTCTTTTAGCATCCATCACCTTCTTGTCCAATATCTCCAAACTTTTATTTACATTCACATCGTTTGAATAAACACTGAAACACGGTAATAAGAAAACCAGCAATCTGTACTTATCTAATTCATGGATAATCTCTCTAGAATGTCCTGAGGATAAAATTTTATTTACCTCTTCAGTCAATCTACTTGTAGAAACTTTTCCAAGCTCACTAGCATTGGCTTTTATAGATCTTCGAACATTCCATCTTAAATCAAATCCAGTTGAAGCGCTATATTTAATAGCTCTTAACATTCTTACTGGGTCTTCTTTAAAAGAATATTTTAAATCTATAATTGAAGAAATTTTCTTCTTCTTGAAATCCTTCATTGAATCATTAAAATCGAGTACTTGGTTTTTAATAGCATCATAATAAAGAGCATTGATTGAAAAATCACGTCTTTTTGCATCCTGTTCAACAGTACCAAAGATGTTGTTATTTCCCTCACTCGCGTCTTCACCCGATCTAAAGGTTGAAACTTCAATTATTTTATCACCATATTCAAGGTGCACTAATTTGAATCTCTTTCCTATAATTCGCGAATTCCAAAACAATTTATGAATCTGTCTTGGCGAAGCACTTGTAGTTAAATCAAAATCTTTTGGAACATTGCCAAGCATCAAATCTCTAACAGCTCCACCAACTATGTATACTTCAGCGCCAGAGGCGTGCAGTTTTTTAATAGCTTTAAGAGCATCGTTATCAATTCGCTTTGTATCGATTTTATGTTCGTCTTGAGTATAAATCTTTGCAACCGGAATACTTTTTCCAGATTGATCTTGTTTGTAACGAATCAGCATCAATATGTCTCATCAATATTTTATTTTTGTTTTATCACATCTTATTGTTAAAATGAATAATAAACTTTATACTGCATTTGTACATCAATAATCAAATAAATTCAACAGGAGCTATATATGTCCGATAAAAAAGCCAAAAAAACTAAGATTATAGAACCTAGAGTGTTGAAGGGTTTCAGAGATTCTCTTCCAGCTCAGGAAATCCCAAAAAGAAAGATTATTAACAAACTTGAAACTTTATTTTCAACTCATGGTTTCGTTCCAATTGATACACCTGCTCTAGAGTATACAGAAGTCCTTCTTGGTAAAGGCGGCGGTGAAACTGACAAACAGATATTCAGTTTTCAGGATAATGGAAAAAGAGAAGTTGCACTTCGCTTTGATTTAACTGTTCCATTTGCAAGATTTCTTGCAGCACATTATAATGAAGTAGCACTACCATTTAAAAGATATCACATAAACAAAGTATGGAGAGGCGAAAAACCTCAAAAAGGTAGATTTAGAGAGTTCTATCAATGTGATTTTGACATTGTAGGTGCTGATAATGCAGAAGCAGATTTTGAAATTCTTTCAATGATGAACACATCATTTAGCAAATTAGGAATTCAAAACTATACATTCTGTGTTGCTCATAGAGGTCTTTTCAATGCATTTTTGAAACATCTTGATGTTATAGATGAGAGTGTAGAAATTCTTCGTTGCGTTGATAAGCTTAGAAAAATTGGAGAAGAAGAAGTTAAAAAACAACTTGTAGATATTACAGGAAGTTTAGAAAAAGCAGAATCAATTTTAAGCTACATCACAAAGATAGATGGTGAATCTTTCTTAGAGACTGTTGATAGACTTTCAGAATTAGCTGGAAATGAAGTTGAACACTCACAAAGAATTAAGGATATTTATTCCTATCTTTTAGCAAGTGGAATTGAATCTCACTTCACATTTGATCCTTCAATCACAAGAGGACTGGATTATTACACAGGTATTGTTTATGAAACATTCCTTGATGATCTTCCTTCCTTTGGTTCAGTTTGCAGTGGTGGCCGTTACAACAACTTAGCATCATTGTACACAAAACAAGAACTACCTGGAGTTGGTTCTTCAATTGGACTTGATAGACTTCTTAGCGCATTAGAAGAATTGGATAACAATGTAATTGGAACATCATCATCAAGTGATGTTGTGATCTTCAATGAAGATGCAAAAACCTATGCATATGGTAACAAAATTGCTGATGCATTGAGAGAGCAAGGCCTAAGAGTTGATCACTATTTGATCAAAAAGAAATTAAACCAGCAATTTAAATATGCTGAAACCAACCAAATACCATTTGGTATCATCATTCGTGAAAATGATGAAGAAAACAACACCTTCACTCTTAAGAATTTGAACACTCGTAATAACGAGGATAACTTAAATGTAGAAGATGCCGTTAAACTTATAAAACAAGGAATATAATGAAAGACATGTCGCATTTGCCGGTTTATCAAAACCGCAAGCAAATATTAGAAGCTCTAAGAGAAAATCAAGTAATAGTAGTAGAGAGCCCAACAGGATCTGGTAAAACAACCCAGATACCTGTAATTCTGCATGAAGCAGGATATGATGAAGATTTAACTATTGGGATAACCCAACCAAGACGTATTGCAACTTTAACAGTATGTGAGTTCATGAAGAAACAACTTGAAGATGAAGATGGAAGTTATGTTGGATATAAAATGAGATTCAATGATACCACTTCCTCAAACACTCATATTAAAGTTATGACTGATGGAATTTTATTGATGGAATTGAAGGCAGACCCTCTGCTTTCCAACTATTCTGTAATATTGGTTGATGAAGCACATGAGAGAAGTCTTAACATTGACTTCATCATTGGTATGCTCAAGGAAGTTCTAAAAAGTAGACCTGATTTTAAGGTAATAATTTCTTCTGCTACAATAAATACCAAAAAATTCTCAGCTTTTTTTGATTCATGTCCTATCATCAGCATCAAAGCAAAAGTTTGGCCTGTTGATGTTGTATACAGACCAATCAACACTGGTAACATGGATCAAAGAAATCAAGAAATCTGTGATATTGTGAAAGAGAGATCTGTAACTAAAGGTGATGTATTGATTTTCCTACCCGGTGAATTTGATATTAAAAATGCCGTTGATGCATTGTATAAAATGGATAAAGAACAGAAGCTTATTGTTTATCCACTTTATGGCCGTTTGAGCAAAGAAGAACAGGAAGCTGTTTTTGATGATACACCTGAAGGTAAAACTAAAGTTGTAGTTGCTACAAACATTGCAGAGACATCAATTACCATCGATGGAATCACCACTGTAATTGACCTTGGTGTTGCTAAAATGAACTTCTACAACCAAAAGAGTTTCACAAGTTCACTTGTCCCTCTTCCAATTTCAAAATCCAGTTGTGAGCAGAGAAAAGGTAGAGCGGGTAGAACTCAAAGTGGTGTTTGTTATCGTCTTTACAGTGAGAAGAGCTTTAACTCAAGATACACTTACTCAACTGAAGAGATACTGAGAACAGATTTATCTGAAGTTATTCTTCGTATGAGTGATTTAGGTCTGTATGATTGGGAACATTTTGATTTCTTAACAAAGCCTAAAAAAGATGCAATTATCAGTGCAGAACAAACTCTGAATTTCATTGGTGCAATAGATAAAACACGCCGTCTTACTTCAATCGGTGAGATGATGGTTAAGTTCCCTCTTCTTCCAAGACAATCAAGAGTTGTTGTAGAAGCTATAATGAACTATCCAACTGTCATCAATGAAGTGATAACTGCTATTTCATTCTTATCTGCTAAGTCTCCATTCATTCTCCCTCCAGGAGAAGAAGATGCAGCAAGAGCAGCTCAGAAGAAATTTAACAATGCTAAGTATGGTGATTTTGTAAGTTATTTGACAATTTTTGATCAATACACAAAACTTGAGAAAATTAAAGAACAGCAAGATTATTGCAAGAAGAATTATATGGATCATCAGAGTATGCAAGAAATTGTACACGTAGATGAACAACTATCTGATATTGTCAGTGAAATTGGAATTCCTCTTACAGGTGGTGGCTCAATTCATGATTATATCTGCTGTATTGCTAGTGGTTTGAAACAGAATATCTGCGTTAAGGAATTTGGATTTATGTATAACTCTTTAGCAGCTAAAGAAATCTTCATACACCCAGGTTCTGCTGATTTCAGAAATCTTCCTAAATATATTGTAGCTGGAGAACTTGTTGAAACTTCAAGATTGTTTGCAAGATCTGTATCCCCTATTGCTCGTGAATGGTTGAATGATATTGAACCTAATTTAGAGCAAAAACTCGATAAGCTTGAAAAAGAAAGTGATAGAGGAAGGTCTTCTAGACGAGGTGATGACAGAGGAAATCGCAGACGAGAGGAACGCGATGAAAGAATTAAAAAAGCAATCGATAGAAAGAATGTTAAAACTGCTGGTAGTGTTACTATTTATGGCAAGACTTATATTCTGACATCAATCAACAAGAAGATAAAGGTTGCTACAATTCCTTATGAAGATTTGAGTTATTTGAAGCAGAAAGACAAGAGAGCTCAAAGAAGAGCACAAAATACTCCTGTTAGAATAGTGTTCAACAACCGTTTTATACAAACTGGTTCTAAACTTTATACAGTCCTTCATATGGCTGATAATATTCAAAACAAGGAAGTGTTGGTACCTCAAGGAACTTTCTTCTCAGATGGCTATGAGAAGCTTGTAGATAATTTAAGATACATTTCAAAGATAACACCTTATCGTAACGACAGTTACTATTTTGTTAAGTTAAATATCAATAGAGATGGTTCATATAGTTTCAGTGCTGATAAAGATTATTTCAAAGCTTTAGATGATTCACTTTATGCTTTATGGCAGCTAATTGATGATATGGAAAGTATGGATTTCTACAAAGAAGAGACCAAAAGAGCAAAGGCTATTTACGATAAATTATTGAAGATAATTGATGGTGAATAAGCTCTAAGCAGTCAATTTTATGAGCATTGCATAATGTTTTGCTACAAACCCGCTATATTGCAGTTCTGTATATGGCGGGTTATTTATTCGCTTTTATGATGTTTTTATGTCCCACATGTATCAGAGGAACTCATCTTTTTGAATCTTTTTTTAAGTTTTACATACAGTTATTTTTAAATTAGATTTTTGACTTCATAAACTAAAAAAATCTACCCAATATAAATGAGGTAGATTTGTTCAGTAAGTTGATATTTGAAAGACTAACCTTTCACTGCTCCAATCATAACTCCTTTAACAAAATACTTCTGTAGGAATGGATATATAGCAATTATAGGTAGTGTGGTGACAATTATAACAGCACCTTTTATTGATATACCGATTGTTGATTTATCAACCGCACCAGCTGCATCTCCAACCATGCTTGTTCCATTTACAATATTTCTTAAAAATAACATTACAGGGAATTGAGATGATTTCAAATATATCAAACCATTGAACCAATCATTCCAGAAGAATACAGCTGTATAGAGGCCAACTGTTGCAAGACCTGCTTGAGATAGTGGTAAAATGATCTTCCATAGGATTCCAAAATAATTCAATCCGTCAATGAGAGCTGCTTCTTCTAATTCATTAGAAATTGATTTAAAGAAGTTTATCATTAAAATAAGATTGAATGGATTTATTGCAAATGGTATCAACATTGCCCAAATTGTATTTGTAAGATGAAGATATGAAATCAATAGATAGTTTGGAATCAAACCACCAGTAAAAAACATTGAGAACACAACAACTTTCATCAGTACTTTATTTCCTTTCAGATATGTTTTACTCAGTGGATATGCGAATAATACAATCAGGAAAAGAGAGATCAGTGTTCCAAATACTGTGTATATCAAGGTATTTTTATAAGCATTAAAAAAGTTTGGATATGTAAAAATAGATTTATAAGATTCAAAATTTATTCCTTTTGGCCATAGAAAAACTTCATTATTGATTATAGCTGCTGGTGATGATACAGATAATGATAATATATATATAAAAGGTACAAGACAGCTTAATATTGTCAGTAGCATCAGGAGATTTACTACAAAATCAAATATAATTGAACCTCTAGTTCGATAAACTTTCATAAAAACCCCTTTAATAAATACTTTGTCCGGTTAATTTTTTACTTAACCTGTTGCTTGTTGAAACCAATATGATTCCGATGATTCCAGTGAAAAGTCCTATTGCTGTTGCATAAGAATAGTTTTGATTTGCAAGACCTGTTCTATAAACTAAAGTGTCTAGAATGTCACTTACATTACTGTTGGTTGGAGTGTACATGAGCAATATTTTTTCAAATCCCAAGGACAAAAGACGTCCAATATTCAAAATCAACATGATCATGATTGTTGGTAGAATTGTTGGGATTGTGATGAATATTATCTGCTGCAATCTTTTTGCTCCATCTATTGTTGCAGCTTCATACATATCTGGAGAGATTGAAGAAATCGATGCCAAATAAATAATTGCTGTCCATCCAGTAAACTGCCATGTGTCCAATAAGACATATATTCGTCTGAAATAATCTGGTTCATTCATAAAATATATAGCCGGAAGTCCCATGTTTCCACGAATGATATTTAAAATTCCTGAACTTGGGGATAGAATCTCACCTACAATTGCTATTACAACTACTGTTGAGATAAAACGTGGCATATATGATATTGTTTGAACAAATTTTTTATAATATCTATTTCTTACTTCATTGAGCAATAAAGCAAATATTATTGGTATAGGAAAATTTATCAACAGGTTCAGAAAACTCAATATTAGAGTATTCTTCAATGCTGTCCAAAAAGCTGGGTCTTTAAAAAACATTTTAAAGTATCTGAGACCTACCCATTCTGTTCCAAAGGGTCCCATTCCTGGTCGATATCTTCTAAAAGCAAGTACATTTCCAAACATTGGAACATATTTAAATATGATAAAATAACACAGAGGTAGAATTATCATTGCATATAATTGCCAATATTTTTTTTCAAAATGCTTTTTTTTGACCATTTTTTTCTCATTCATTCTATATATAACTCCTTGCTTATCCCTTAGTTTCAGAAAGTGCTCTGCACTTGTGATACAGAGCACTTATTTGAATATTTCTATAGATTATCGTTATATAATGCACAGAATTTTTCTATTCCTAGATTCTTCATTTCTGTTACATATTGATTCCAATCTTTATCAATACTCTTTGCACCTGTTAAGAATGCATCATTCCATCTTTCAAATGTATCTGATAGAGGTGTTTGATACATACCTGCTTCTTCGCTCTGCATATCATCAAAGTTTGGTGTTGGTGGGATGTATTGGATTACATCACCCATCATCTCAACAGCTTTGTTGATTTCAGAATAGTTCTCATCGTACTTTGTCATCTCTCTCTGATTGATCCAAACCATCTGAGTTACATCACTACCACAACCGTATTTAAGTTGTAGATATTTATAAACGCCTTCTTTTGAAGATAGCACTTCATCAACAAATTTGATTGTTCCGTCACTGTTAGTGGTGTATGTAACACCTTCTTTTCCAAGACAGAATTCTTTTGAGTTTTCTTCTGAGAAGAACATATTATCTACAGCTCTAACAATCTGTTCAAAATCTGCTCTCTTTGCAGTCTTTGCAGGGAACATTATACCTGAACCAGTTTTGCTTTTTGGTTGGTGATGTGCTCCAGCTGGGCCTTCAAGAGATGGGTACATCTGAAGTTTGAAGCCTGAAATATTTGAAGTTCCTTCAATTCCACCAATTTGATCATAATATGCATATGTTGCCATTGATTTGCCTGTAGCCATCTTTTGTGACCATCTATCGCCATCAATAGGTTCTGCCATTTCAGGATCAAGAAGACCTTCTGCATATAATTTATGGAAGAATGTTATATATGATTTGTATTCATCACTTATAGCGCCTACAAAATAGTCTTTGTTCTCATAATCCCAGCTCAATGTGTTTGTACCACTTGCTCCATTCTTACCTACAGAAATACCAAAGGAAGGCATAGTCATTCGATAAAGAACTCTTGGACCAGCTAAGATTGTCAATGGATATGAATCTGGATTGTTCATCTTGAATACTTTCAATACGTTGTAAAGATCATCAAAAGTTTTAGGTGCATCCAAATCATATTTTTCTAGTAAATCTTCTCTTAAGATAAGTCCACCATCATAAAAAGGAACATCAGTTAGAGATGGCATATAATAACGTTTGCCGTCTTTTAGATTTAGTTGGTTTACTTCATCTTCCATATTGAACTTTTCAACCATTTTGTTGAAATTAGGTGTCCAATCTGAGTAATCACTTATTGGAACTAGAGCTCCATTGAGGGCCAAATTTGCATTCTCACCTTTTGTAGTCTGATATAGAATTACATCAGGAGCATTCGATCCTGTATTCAATGCCAAAGATACCTTGGTGCTGTAATCAGCAATTGGTATAACTTCCCATTCAATATCAAGATTTGAATTTGCTTCTGCATCATTTATAGTTAGCCAGTCTGACTTAAATGGTAATGTTGCATTATCTGAATAATACATTGAAATCTTTACAGGACCCTCCTTTCCTGCATCGGTTGTAACTTCTTTTGTTCCGTTAGCAAAAACAGAACCAAGACAAATAGAAATTGTAAAACATGTCAATAAAAATTTTTTCATACCTTCTCCTCTTTAAATTTTATCATCTAGTACATTGTTTATGTTCCCTTTACTCTTTTTTAACATCTCTCTTGCATCTTCCAACTCAACATTCAAAAGAATCATAAGCACACTCGCTCTTATGTTCATCTTTGAATCATAAAAGGTCTTTTTGGCAACTTCCTTTGAGCAGGAGGTTATATCACAGATCATATTTATTGATCTATTTATAAGCTTCTCATTTACAGGATTCAAATCAATCATCCAGTTATTGTAGACCTTTCCTATTTTTATCATTGCTGTTGTTGATATCATATTTAAAATCAGTTTTTGCGCGGTACCTGATTTCATTCTAGTTGATCCTGTGATTATTTCAGGTCCAACTTCAGCACAGATACGGTGCTCTTTTTTGACTATATCAAAAGCCTTAGCAGTTTGATTGCAACTTATCACTGCTGTACTGGCTCCTATTGATGTTCCATATTTCAATGCTGCTACAACAAATGGTGCACCACCATTTGCGGTAACACCTATAAGAGTATCTTTGTCAGAAAGAGAGACATTTTTGCATGCATCAATACCTGCTTCTTCATTATCTTCCACACCTTCCATGCTATGACGAAGGGCATAATCTCCACCTGCTATAATTCCTTGAACCATTTCAGTGGATACTCCAAAAGTTGGAGGACATTCTGATGCATCTAAAACACCAAGTCGTCCAGATGTACCAGCTCCGATATAAATCAACCTTCCATCTGCATTGAAAGAATCAACAACACATTGAATCACGCATGCAATATTATCAAGACAGCTCTCTATTGCTAGAGGTACTTTCTTGTCTTCAGAATTTATAATTTTTATTATCTCTGAAATAGATTTTGTGTCTATTTTATTTGATAAGCTATTTCTCTGCTCTGTTGTTAGTAAATTATTTTCCATACCCACATTATAAATCGTTTTTTAAATAAAGCAACAAAAATTTTTAATAATTATTTATATATATTGAAATATTTTTTCAGTTAATAAGAAATCTTGCCCATAATTACAGGATGTTTTGCTCCTGTAACAGATACAAGATTGTTGCAAATTCCATTTAAAGTTTCATTAGCCAGTATTGCAAAAGCAACTGCTTCTTTAGAATCGCTATCAAGTCCTATTTCTTCGTTGGTAACAACTTGTATAGATGGCAAAAGATTTTTCAATATTTCTAAAAGAACAAGATTATGGCTTCCTCCGCCTCCAATGATCAATTGCTCTGGAGTTGTTTTGGAAAAAGTATTTATTCCAATTTCAATTGTTTTTGCTGTAAAATATGTAACTGTGTATATCACATCCTCATCTGAGATGTGCCTTTCTTTTGCAGTGTTTATAATATTTTCAATATATTTATGATTATATTTCTCTCTTCCTGTTGATTTTGGAAGGTCTTTTTTAAGGTAATCATCATCAAGAAGTATTGATAATAAATAATAGTCAATCTTTCCTTTGCGTGCTATAAGACCATCCTTATCATATGAAAGTTTTCCTTGAGTATAAATTTTAACAATGTTATCAATGACCATGTTTCCAGGTCCCGTATCAAAAGCTATAACTTCATTTCTTTTGCAAGCTTTGGGCAGTATGGTTATATTGCCTATACCACCAATGTTTTGAAGAGCAACTGTCTTTTCTTCACTTCTAAATAAAATAAATTCTGTATATGGAACAAGAGGTGCCCCCTGTCCTCCTGCTGCCATGTCTCTTACTCTGAAATCCGATACAACGGGGCAATTGAATGCTTCATTGAGGTAAGATGGATCTCCTAATTGAAGTGTTCCTGAGACTTTTTGACCTAGATATACTGTGGGGTTGGGTAGATGATAGAATGTATGGCCAGATGTTCCAATGAAATCAATTTTATCAACAGGAATTGAATATTTTTTACATAGAAACAAAGCAGCTTGTGCAAATTTTCTTCCTAAAAATACATCCATCTGGAGTAATTCTTTGGAACCACCTTGTATTCCTTCTGCTAATTTTAAAAGTTTTTGAGATTCTTCTTCACTGTAATCGAATGTGATGAACCCCAACTGTTTATATTTTGTAGTTATTCCATTTCCTTCAATTGCTATCAAAACAGCATCAATTCCATCTACAGAAGTTCCACTCATCAATCCTATTGCTAATTTAGATTGTTTTTCCGTCATTTTCTTGCTCCAATAAAATCTTTGTAAGCACCTGGTGTCGAGAGAGGTATATCAATTGCATTTACTGTTTTCTTATAAAAGTCTTTGGGTCCAACTCCGCCAATAATTGCATAAGCGTATCCTTCATTTCTCATCGATGATAAGCACATTTTAAGAAGTACCTTACCTATTCCCTGTCCCTGTTCTTCATCAAGAACTCTTGTTGGACCAAAAAAATTCATCTGTGTAGCGTTGTAGCAGGCATAACCTAAAATATCTTTTCCTCTTGTTGCAACAAACATTGAAATGGGATTTTTGGAGAAACAGACGTCGGCTTCCCCTTTTCCATGAATTGAGGATCTCTCTTCAACCCACTTAAGAATTGGATATTTATCTGGTGCCATGGCTCTGGATATCTGTATTCCTTTGTCATTCAAAACTTTCAACTCTTCTCTGTAATCTGGTAAGTCATATAATCTTACAAGCATATCCGCCATAATTATCTCCTATATATTTACTGGAAGATGTCCAGTTATATCAAATTCACCTTTAAAAAATTCTGATATCAATCTGACAATATCAGCTGTATATTCGTACGCGGCAATTGAAATATCACTTATTTCATAAAGAGGTCTTAAATCATAAGGATTTCGCAATGCAACAGCTGCAAATGGGATGTTTTCTTTTTTCATTTGTTTTGCAAGTTCCAACTGTCCCTTATAGAGGTGAGCGTTATATGATGCAAAAATAACTGATGTTGCATTTTTCAATAGTTCAGAGGAGCACCATTGTTTTATCTCATCAGCTTCTGGATCAGATGAGCATGTTATACTCTCTCCCGGTATATATTTGATCATCTCTGTAGAGAATGAAAATGTTGGAAAATCAGAAGAAACATTTGTTGCTTGAAATAATTGTGGAGATACAAAAAGTGGATTATCTCCAAGATTTATTCTGCTTCCTTTAACCAATGAAAGAGATTCTCTTTTCACTTTATAAACAAAAGCTTTATCACTTTCGGTAATTCGATTTTTTATTTCAATATCAGCATATTTTCTTTTGAAATCTACAATTCTTTCTGTTGATTCATTCCAAAGTTTGTCATCGAACTCTCCATTTTTATAGGCTTCTAAGATTTTATTGCAAACTTCCATGGCCAATAAAGGATGATGACTTACAAATAACAGATCTGCTCCTGCTTTCAATGATGTGATTGCACCATCTACTGTTCCATAATAATTTTTTATTGCATTCATCTCCATGTCATCAGAGAAAACAAGGCCTTTAAAATTTAAGGTATTTCTTAAGAAATCTGTTATTATTGAATGGCTCATTGTTGCAGGTATGTCTTGTCTCTCCAAACTTGGATAGAGAATATGCGATGTCATTATTGCAGGAACATCATTCAAAATAGCTTCTTTAAAAGGAAGCAATTCCATTTTTTCCAATTCTTTCATGCTCTTTTTTACAGTAGGCAGTGATAGATGACTGTCTAAGGCAGTATCGCCATGTCCTGGAAAGTGTTTTGCAACACATAAAAATTTATTTCTTTTGTAGCCTTGAATGATTCTTCTTCCAATACGTGAGACTTCTTCAGGTTCATCAGAATAGCTTCTTGTTCCAATTACAGGATTGTTTTTATTGCAATTTACATCCAAAACAGGAGCTAAATTGCAGTTTATTCCAAGCTCTTCAAGCTGTCTGCAGTTTATGTCAGTGCATTCATCAAGATAATCATCATTTTCAGTAGCACTGAGAGCCATCGCTCCAGGGATATTCACGCAATCATCACTGAGTCTTGTTACCATTCCTCCCTCTTGATCAATTGTTATGAAAGGTTTTATTCCAACCTCTTCTTCATATAAAGCGTTTATTTCTTTTATCAATGTTTTCAATTGGTGCTTTGATTCAATATTACGAGCAAATAGTATTACATTTCCTATTTTATATTCTTTAACTACTTTTATAAAATCTTCACTCATTTTTAAACCAGGAAATCCTGTTACAAGATGCTGACCTATCTGATGTTTTAAATCCATAAATTCTCTCCTAATATATGTGATACTTTGTTGTATATAGTTTAAATTCTTCTGATTCAGTTCTATATTTTTCAATCAATCTATCTATTGTCAAACTATTTAGTTCATTTTCAAATTCATTTCCAAGCAATTTTTTTGTATGTGAATTTGTTCCATCATTCATAATAAAACCAGAATATTCTTCTCTGATGTAATTCAATACTCTCAATGAAAATGAAATTGGACGGAAAATCTTTTTATTGGTCACATGTAGATGGATACCTCTGCACAAGGAATCTGTGTATCTGTCAAAATGAGGTCTGAATGATGTGGGTGTCACAGCAATTCCAGGTAATTTCATACCATTTATATCTTTTGATAATTTCTTTTCATCAATAAATGGTGCTCCTAAAACTTCAAAGGGACTGTATGTACCTCTTCCCTCACTGATGTTTGTTCCCTCAAATAAACAGGTTCCTGCATATAACAGTGCTGTATTGAAAGACGGGATTGCTGGGCTGGGCTTGATCCATGGAAGTTTTAAATCATCAAAATAGTACTCACGTTTGAGACCTTTTATTGAAATTACTTCAATATCACATCCATATTTATTCTCTTCATTAAAAAATAATGCAAGCTCTCCTATTGTCAGAGCGTATCTTATTGGAAGACCTGATGGACCAACAAAAGATTCTGATGAATGATCTAAAATATTTCCTTCAACCACCTGGCCTCCGAGAACTGGAAATCTATCAAATACAATCAATTTCTTATTGTTTTTGCCTAATGCTTTTATTATCAACTTCAATGTTGAAATATATGTATAGAATCTCAGTCCTAAATCTTGAATATCAAAGATCAAAGTATCAAATGTATCCAACATTTTGTCTGTCAATTCAAATTTTCCCTCATTGTACAGACTGAAGATTGGAATACCTGTTGCACCATCAACTGTTGTCTCTACAGATTCACCAGCATCATTCACCCCATAAAAGCCATGTTCAGGAGCAAAAATAGATGATATTTTATATTTGGAGCTTAAAATATCAAGTGTGGATATGTAATCCTTATTTATAGCAGAATTATTTGAAAGCAATGCAATTCGATTATTTATCTTTCTATTGGAATTTATAAACGAATCTAAAGCAAAAGTAATCATAAAACATCACCTCTCAATCATCTATTTCCAAAATGAGACACAGCATGCCAGGTGTTGCTCAATTTTTCATTGGCATCTTCACAATCTTTAGCCAATGTTGAGAAAATAATATCAACAACTACCAACTGTTCAATTCTACTGACAGTTGCACTTTTTCTGAATAGAGATTCTGTGTTTGGAATTTTAATTACAATATCTGCAATTTTTGATAGAGTGTTGTTTCCAATTCTTGTTATGGCAACAACCTTTGCATCATTGGCATTAGTAAGTTTTGCACACTCTGTAGCAACAGACGTCTCTCCTGAATATGAAAATACAATTGCAAGATCATCTTTTTTCAATGTACTTGCTAGAACCAACTGCATGTCATAATCTGGGGAGATTTCTGAAGGAAAGCCAAGTCTTGCAAGTTTCATATGAAGGTCATCAGCAACCATTGCAGACGCACCTGCACCAGATAAAACAATTCTTTGAGAATTCTTTATCATTTCAATTGTTGACTCCAGGTCTCTCTCACTCAATAGATCTTTCAATGAAAGAAGAGAGCTTCTTATGGTATCAACCATACTATCTGCTATTTCATTAAGGCTTGATGCTTCATTTAAATCAAATGAATTATCTTCATCTGATTCTGCTCCAGATTTACTGTATATTTCTTTCACAAGACATAAATTGAAATCATGGAAGCCTGAAAATCCTAAATGCTTGCAGAATCTTATTACTGCAGCAGGACTTGAATTTGCTCTCTTTGCTAAAGTCGTTACATTATCTTCAATTACCTTATCAGGAAATTGAAGAACCGTTTTTGCTATCTTAGTTTCTGATCCAGACAAACTGGGTAAACTTTGTTTTATTAGTGTTATACATCCATCCATGAATTCAATAATAATACCCAAAGTCATATTTTTGCAAGGAAATAAAAAAAAATTTCAGTTTTGGTTGAAATTTTTTTTCTAAATTTGTTGCCAAATCTTTTTTCTGTGGTAAAATTGAAAAATGAAAAAAGAATTTTGGTACATTGGAATGGATGGTGGAGCTACTAAGTGCAGAGCTCAAGTTCATGATGATGAGGACAATTTTGTCTGTAAAATTATTGGTGGTAGCACAAATATTTATTCTTCGGGATTGAAACAAGCGAGTGATAACATTATTTCTTTAATAGACAGATGCATTAAAGAAAAGCAATTAGATAGGACCAAATGTCTCTCTCTTTGTCTTGGCAGTGCAGGTCTTTATGATCAGATGGATAAAAATATTGTAGAGAGAAAGATAAAAAATGTACTTCCGAATGCTGCAATCAATGTTTGCTCAGATGCCGAAATATTGTTAGTTGGAGGTCTCAAGAAGAACCAAGGAATCTCACTGATCTGTGGCACAGGCTCAATAGCATTTGCAAAAATGAATGAGTTGATCTACCGCGAAGGTGGATTTGGTTGGAGACTTGGAGATGAAGGTTCCGCATGGTGGATATCTCATCAAGCTATAATAAGAACATTGAAATCAAAAGAAAATAGAGATTTACCAACTGCTCTCGATAAAAAGTTGCTAAATTTTTTCGATTTTAAAAATTTGAGAGATTTCATTAGATTCTGCAACAGTGATGAGTGCAAAAAAGATGAGGAAGCTGCATTTGCAAAAATGGTCTTTGAAAGTTATGAAGAACAGGATCAACTTGCTATCGATATTGTAAGATGTGCAATTGAAGAGCTCATCGCTTTAATTGATGGCATTGTTAAAAGTAACTTTCTTTTTTCTTCTTCTGATTTAGTTATTGCAGGTGGCCTTTTTGAGAAAAATAAATTATTTGTAGATATATTCAGAGAAACTATGAAGATAAAACACCCCTCAATTAATGTTACACTTCCAAAATCTAGTGCACTTGAGGGTGCTTTGATGATTGCAAAAAATAATATGTGAATTAATTGTTGTGAGAACAATCAAAATCTTTCATGAGGTCTTTCAAAAGAGCTTTGCATCCAAGAAGGACATCATCATAAGTCTGTTTAAAATTACCGGTGTACCAAGGATCTGAAATAGAGCGATCCAAGTTTGCATAGCTCAATAAAAGTCTGATCTTTGAAAAATCTTCTTTATAGATCAACTTTTTTAAGTTGTAAACATTATTTTGGTCCATGACTATCAAAATATCAGCTTCTGATGCATCATCTTTTGTAATCTGAACTGCTCTATGAGGAACCAATTTAACTTTATGTTGCTTCAAGATGTCCACTGTTCCTCTATGCGGAGGATTTCCAATTTCTTCTCTTGAGGTAGCACTTGATTTGATATTAAAATATCCAGAAACCCCATTGATATTGATAAGATGAGTCATGACGGACTCTGCCATGGTAGAACGACAGATGTTACCATGGCATATAAAATTTATATTTACCATAACTATTTATTATTCGGATTTGCGAGAACACATCTCATAACTATATCATTTGGAACAGGTGTGAGTACATAATTACCTTGTCCTTTCATAAGAACAAATTGTACAACCCCATCAACCTTCTTTTTATCCTTTGAAATATAATTTATAAAATCAAGCCATTCTCCACGACCAATTCTATATTCTATGTCATATTTATAAAATGAGAACAGTTTTATTCCAGATTCCATATATTCTTTAGGAGTCAATCCCATTAAGTAACCAGCCTCTAGAGCACAGCAGCATCCCCAGGCAACACCTTCTCCATGTGAAAATCTTGAAAATCTTCCACTTGATTCCAATGCATGTCCAAATGTATGTCCAAGATTTAAAGCCTGTCTTATTCCTTTCTTTTCTTCTGGGTCTTTTTCAATGAAAATCTTTTTAACCTGAAGACTCAGCTGCAATAGATTCAAAAGGGTCTTAGGTTCTCTTTCCAATATCTGGCTTTTTCTTGATAGAAGGAATTTATATAATATCTCATCTTCTGAAAGAATTGCATGTTTTAGTACTTCTGCAAGTCCATTGTGATATTCTCTTTCATTCAAGCTTTTCAATGTCTGTGGGCAGATCAAAACATCCTGTGCTGGATAAAAAGAACCTACAAGATTCTTTCCTCCCATAAAGTCAAATCCAGTCTTACCACCGATAGTTGCATCGACCATGCACAGAAGAGAAGTTGGCACAAGAACAAGATTGCAGCCTCGCATGTATATTGATGCTGCAAATGCTGCTAAATCGCAGATGACACCACCTCCAAATCCAATGATATAATCATCTCTTCCAAGGCCTACAGAAACAGCTGTCCTCAAAATCTTTTCAATTGATCCTAAATTTTTTGATCCCTCACCTGGTTCTAGAATAATATTATTCTGAGGCAATCTCTTGAATAGATTTGCAGTATTGGAATCTGCTACAAGCAAAGCTCTGCTACCATATGTTCCAAGCTTGGTTGCAAGTTCATTTAAATCATCTAAATATAATACATTTGTGTTTTTTCCACCTGAAAGTGTTACTGTCATTTGATCGTTCATGTGTAACATAATAACCTAGAAAAGGCTTTTTGCATATATTTTTTTGATATTTTTCTCACTTAACAGGGTGATTTATAGTTTTAACTGATATAAAACTTATCATTTTTTTGTTTATATTTGCTGAACTTTTTTTGAAGTTTTTATCTTATTATTATTTAAATAGTTTCAAATTAATTTTTATCAAAAATTTCATACATTTTTATGTTTTGATTTAGAAAATTCACTTGAAAATAATGAGTAATTAAATCATTATACTCGCATGGAATATTATTTAGATAACGCCGCAACTACAAAAATCAGTAAGACTGCTTTACAAGCATATTTTGATACAGCAAACAACTACTTTGCAAATCCATCAGCTAACTATACAATTGGACACAAGGCAAAGAATAAACTAGAAAAAACAAGAGAAGAAATTGCTAAAAAGCTTGAGGTTTCTCCAGACTTTATATACTTCACTTCAGGTGGAACCGAATCAAACTCGATAATTTTATCATCACTTCTTTGGAACAACAGTCCTGGAGAGGTCATAATCAGTAAGATAGAACATGCATCCATAGCAAGATTTGCAAGAATCTTGAAGGAAAAAGGATGGACTGTAAAAACAATTGAGGCTCCAAAAGGTTTTGTTGATCCTAGCAAACTAGAAGATATGATTACAGAAAGAACTCGTATGGTCTGCATAATGATGGTAAACAATGTTACAGGTTCAGTTCAAGATATAGAATCCCTTGTTAAGGTTGTTCGAACAAAAGAAAAAGAATACAAAAGAAAAATTCATTTTCACTCAGATACAGTTCAAGCTCTGAGCAAGATTCCTTTTGATTTGAATAAAATTGATGTGGACAGTGCTTCTTTCTCCGCTCATAAATTCCATGGGCCAAGAGGTATTGGTATGCTCTATAACAGACAGATTCACTTACAGCCTTTATCATCTGCTGGTGGACAAGAACGAAATCTCCGAGGTGGTACTGAAAATTTACCTGCAATAGTAGCAATGAATGCAGCACTTGATGAGCAAATCACCACAATTTCAGAGAGACCACTTGCTTATGATAAAATTTTAGAGATGAATTCATATATAAGAGAGAATTTACATGCTGAAATCATCTCACCTGATAAAAACTTCTCTCCTTACATAGTATCATTTACAGTAGCTCCTTTTCCTTCTGAAGTTTTTACTAGAATATTGAGTGATAAAAATATTTTTGTTTCATCAGGTTCAGCTTGCTCTAACAATGTTAAAGCTAAGGGCGAAAACATTTTAAAAGCAATGAAAATAGATAGTACTAAGGCTAAAGGTAGTATAAGGTTATCACTCTGTGATACAACAACAATAGAAAATATAAAAATTGCAGTAAATGAGATAAATGACGTTTATGATCAATTTGCAAAATAGGTAGGATAAAATGGGAACACGCTTATATTTAATAAGACTTGGTGAAATTTCTTTGAAGGGTTTGAATAGACCTTTTTTTGAAAAGAAATTGAAAAACAACATAAAAACAAAATTAAGACCATATCACAATGTTGTAACAAAACAAAAAGGCAGACTTTATTTTGAAATTGATGATGAATGTCCTAGAGAACAGTGCGATTTAGCTTTCAGCACAACTTTCGGTATTGTTGGTTATGCTGAGGCTGTAAGAGTCAATAAAGATATGGATACCATCAAAGATACAGTAAGATCTCTTTTGAAGGTATCATCTTTTACAAATAAAGGTTCATTCAAAGTACATGCAAAAAGATCTGATAAAAAATTCCCTCTATCATCACACCAGCTATCTTGCGAGTTAGCAGATGTTGTGCACGAAAGTTTTCCAGATTTAGATGTATCTTTAAGTGATCCTGACCACATTCTTTATATTGAGATAAGAAATAAAGCTTATATCTACACCACAATGAAAAAAGGTCCTAATGGTCTTCCTGTTTCAACTGCTGGTAAGGGAATGTTATTACTTTCTGGCGGAATCGATAGTCCGGTTGCAGGTTACAGAATGGCAAGTCGTGGTATGAAACTCGAATGCATCTATTTCCATGCATATCCTTATACAAGTGAAATGGCTCTTGAGAAAGTTAAGATGCTCACTTCCAAAATTGCTCCTTACCTTCAAGGAACCAGATTGCATGTTGTGGGATTCACAGAACAGCAATTATGGATTAAAAGTCACTGCAACATTGATGAGACAACTCTCATGTTCAGAGCTTGCATGATGAAAGTTGCAACAAAGCTTGCAAAAAAATATGATGGCACAGCCCTGGTAACAGGAGAAGCTCTATCTCAGGTTGCATCTCAAACTCTTGATTCAATGGCTTTTACCAACTCAACAACTGATATGTTGATTATCAGACCTTTAGTTGGAATGAACAAAGAGGAGATTATGAGAACGTCTGAGGAAATCGACACTTACAATACATCCATTCTTCCTTATGAAGATTGCTGTGTTATATTCTCACCAAAACATCCTCTGACTCGTCCAGATGTTGAAGTGGAGAATGAACATTATAGAGAGATGGGGATTGATGCTCTTCTTGATAAAGCAGTTGAAGAGACTGTCACTTATGATTTCTTTGCAAATGGTAAAGAGAAAGTAATAACAGATGCTGAAATTGCAGCCAAAAAAGCTAACGCTATGGAAGATACTGAATAATAACAATTTCTTAAAAAGCAAGGCAGACTTAAAGCAGTCTGCCTTATTTTTTTGTCCCTATTTTAAAAATTACTATGGAATCCATATGTTTTTTTTAGATCTCCATCAATTTCCCACTCCAATTTTATACCGAATTCTGTATCCAACCCGGACAGAGCTGAGGTACTCGGTCGCATTTTAAAATAAGCTGCAAAATTGATGTACTGATCAATATTATTAGAAAAGTTATTTCCAATTTCTTGGGTGTATGTTGCATGATATCCAACATCAATATTAAATAATTTGAAGTAAGCTGGAATCAATTCAAAGCCTCTGTTTATGAGAACAGAGTAAACAGTTATTGAAGTTGCTGCATCAAATTTTATTTCATCATCATAGAAATTATAAGAAGATGAAAAAGAAATATCAGTTGGTAAGTTGTAACTGTAATCACGATCATCTTTGTTTGGAATTAAATATGGTAGATGAAGGCTCAAAGATGCGGTTAGAATATGAGTGAATTCATTATTGCTCACATCATCAATATCAAAATCAAACATATTTTCTAATGATATCTCACTGCTATATCTAAGATATGAATTAAGATTTAAACCACTGTTTACGTAATATATATAATTGAATGCACTCTTCTGCAAGATTGCACTTGAATATTTTTGACTTGAGTAATCTGACAGGTTTGAGTAAGCTAAATAATTAGCAATCCCAAATTGTAAAGAACAATAGAACTGTATAAAGTTTCCTTCTTTTAAGTCGAAGATTTTGCTTAAGTCGGTACTCAGTTCCATATGATTGTTTTGGAATCTATCATATTCATCACCTATATTTTCTATGGCTATTCCAAAACTATTGGTCTTCAATCCGGTATCCTTGGTTAAAGTAAAACTGTATTGCTGCTCTTCTGGATAAAAAGAATCATCATAGGTAAAATCTAAACTTGATACATAAGAATAAGTTTCCGTCGGATCAATTGCATATGTTGTTAAAAAGAAATTTGAATCACTGTCATCAATGAATCCAGGAAAGAAGAAGAATAGAGCTTTTGTATTCTTCAACAGTTCTATGGCAGGTTTATAATTTTGTGCTCCATCAATTTCATAATTCAGAGTTGGGTTGTGGTTTTCAGTTAGTACAACACTCTCAATTTTGTTCACTTTGAAATCCAATTTTTCTAGTGGAATACTTGATAAAATATTCTCATCAATCCTTTGCGATATATAAAAAACATCATCTTCGATGATATTGGGGTAATACATACCACCATCAACATCAAAATTATTTGTTTTTATCAAATGATTCTTTGGATCAATTATTGTGCATCTTAAGAGCTCTCCATCACGGCATGTGGATAATACGATATCATCTTTATACATTGAAAGTCCATTTATGGAAATATCAGATCCAATTTTATAGACATCTCTTTTGCCGTCCTTCAAAATTGATACACTGTTTACAGAGTTATATCTTGAAGTGAATATGATTTCATCATCATGAATGAGCAAATCCTGCAGCTTCTCTTCTTCTGCTAGAAAGTACTGATTGACTGTGTTGTATGACTTGTTGAGAGTGACTATAGATTCAATTTGACCATTGTTTCTTAAAGCTACAATATCACCATCTGATGAAACAGCTCCTCTTGTGTTGTCTAATTCAAGTGTGGTGGTTTTAAAGTCTGTTGTTCTCTGTAGATATGTATTTGTCAGTCCAAACTGAGATATAGATGAAGAGAGAACAGTTCCATTTTCAACAGAAAAGGTGTTGCAGTACATCTTGTTCCCACTTACTTTCTGTACTTTCCCAGTTTCTGTATTCATTCTTTTGATAGAGGATGTATTGTAATCTAAAAAATAAAGATAATTATCTTCTTTAGTTAGATATGTTGGATTGTACGATTCATATTGCTTTATCTCATCAACCTGTTTTAAATCAGCATTTTCTATAGAAAGTTCAAAATTTGCCCAAACTTCGTCAATCGAGTGGCCATATACTTCTCTGAATTTCACAGTTGGATATAATACAAGAAGATCTATTTTTCCAAGTTCATCCCAATACTCTTGGAATTTTTCAAGTCCATATGTATCCACTAAGTATTTAAAGAAGAATCCTCCATACAGATAATAATTGTCATTTTTAAATCCTACCTGTGCATCCTGTACATCATAATATGATGGGAAATTACCATCAATTTTGGATTGCATCAAAATGGATTTATATAGAGGATCATTGAGTCTTCCACTTCCTGAAAGGCTCTCGCTTAAAACAGCCACTCCTTCTTTAGCAAATCGTGTTGTGGATATATTATAGAAACTTATAAGTTGGCTCACATATTTTTGAAGAAAACCATTTTTTGTGGTCAAAGTTAGAGCGTGCGTCAGTTCATGTCTGAAGACATTCAAAAAATTATTAATTTTATTGGAATTGAAGCTGTTGCTATCTGCTATTGTATCGAACATTACAATACGTGGTGTTTGATATGCTGTAAAATAAGAATTGAACATCTGTCTTTGTGCTGTGACAACAACATAAAAACGCTGAGTTCTATTCAATTCAAAAGCAGTTGTTATTTCCTTATAGATAGATTCGCAGTTCTTTTCAAGTAAAGAAGCAGAAGAACTGCTTTCATCATTGTATATGATATCAAAGTGATCTGTTGATATCATTTTTACACATTCAAGGCTTTCATAGGAAGCTGCACTGACTCCTGTCAAGCTGATTAGCAATATAGCTATTGTCAAAATAATTTTTCTATTCATGACTTTATATTAATGATGTTTTACTCATATTTTCAATCAATTTGAATGATTTATACAAAACATTCTTAAAATTTATAATGAAACTTTGAAAAAGTTCAATAAATTCTCACTCTGTATTTGAAGTTGAGAACTATTTACTGTTGATAGTATTTTTTTAGGATAATTTGTTATCAATCCATCGACACCAATTTCAAGATATCTAAAGGCATCCTCTTCATCATTTACATTCCAAACAAATATTTGGCTTCCATTTTTATGGACCAACTCAACATTTTCTTCACTCACAAAAGACTGTTCAATTGCATATATATCAACACAATCATAGTCATACCAATTGCCTAAAGCAAATGCCAGTAGATACACTGTTTTACGGAGAGGGTTCAGACGTTTTACTTCTTTCAATATGGATATATCAAGACAAGCAATATAATGTCTTGGATAAAAGGTCAACAATCTTTCTACTGCTTGCACGCACTCTTTTCCATTTCCATCTATTGGTTTTATTTCAATTAATAATTTGACATCTGCATTGATCAATGGAAGCAGATCTTTAAGCAGCATTATCTGACCAAATTCAGTTTTCTCTTCATTGTAAATTGGAATCTGTTTTATCTCGTCATAGGTCATCTCATCTATAAATTTATCAACACCACCGAGTCTCTTCAGATTGGCATCATGCACAATTACGACCTGATTATCTTCTGTTAAAGTTACATCAAGTTCTATATATTCTGCACCTTCTGCTTGAGCCTTCATAAAAGCTTCTTTTGTATTTTCAAGTTCTTCACCACTTGCACCTCTATGTGCAACAACAGCTACATCAGCTCTTACATCATTGTAAACCTGCAGCCAACCAAGCATTGCCAGAATCATTATAACCACTGCAGCAACAACAAGCTTCAACCATGAAGGAATATTGAAGGTTTTATCATAATCTATTTTTAAATCAAAAGGATTTTCATTTTCAAAATATAACTCACCGAATAAATACGTACCATAAACGTTTGTCACTATGTGATAAATTGTTGAGTTGATTATTGTCATCAACGAGAACACACCAACAAGAATCTTAAATAATATACCATTGTTTATAAATTTGCATATTCCATAGAAGAGGTACTGAAAAGCTACACAGATTCCAAGCATTATTGCACCAAGCACAACTATTTTTACAAGAGCAATAAACATATCCATTTTGGTTTTCTTGATTAAATTTTTGCTTGCTTTCCTTGCATCTCCATATTTCATCTTATCAATGAGCATGTAGAAAAATACATATGCATTATGAATGGCATACAGAATAAGAAATAAAGAAAGGACTACATAGATGAAGATGTACAAATTATTCAAACGAACTGATTCAAGTATGAACGATGGTACATCCAAATTTTTGATTACAGGATTTTTATATATTATGTTGAAATACGGAAGAGCGACAACTACATATAAAAAGAGGCTTACATTTCTAAGCTTGAATAAATCTTTGCTATTTTCATAAGTTGCAATGAGCAGGGAATACAATGTAATTGATTTCTTATTTTTCGATGCAATATAGATCACGACCAGTGCATTGAAATACATAAAGGTTGCTACCGTAATAATAAAAAGAATCCCAAGATCAATAGCTATTGATATAGGATGTCTTAAATATATCAAAAAATTTACTTCTGTAAGATTGTTTATTCCTGAAACTAGAATACTTATTTTAAAGAGCCATTTAAGAACTGGTACCAAAACGCCATAGCAAAGGAGGTTGAATGACAGTTGAAAGAGAGTCAATGTTTTTAAATTTTTGTACATATATTTAATCATTGACTTATATAATCTCCTTAATTTGAGCTATTCAATACAAATAACCATTTTATCACATTTTACATTGCTATTCCATAAAAGGTGAATTAAAACGCAATAAAATCTATTACTTAATAAATAAAATGTAACAATATGAGTCATTTGACAACAAAATTTTTGCAATTCATTCATTGATTAGAGTTCTCGCACTCTCTAAAATAAGAATAAGGGTGTTTATAAAGCAAATGCTTTAAGTTGGTAGTTTCAGTACAATTCCAAGAATAGCTCCAATCAAAATCCATATAACAGGATGGATTTTATCCAATTTTCGATAAAGAAAAAATACTATAATAAAAATTACTGATTCAGTAATTCTGATTGAAGATCCATTGTACATACTTAAAACAAATATGTTAGATACAGCATAGCAGATAAGTGCCAATACTGTTGGTCTCAATCCATAAAAACTATCTTTAACATACCACTCTTTATCAAAATGTGTGAGGAATCTTGCTATCACTACGATTATAATCACACTTGGAGTGACAAGGCCAATTGTTGCAGTCAGACCTCCAAAAATCCCCAATGTTTTGAAGCCTGTATATGTTGCCATATTGATTCCCATTGGTCCTGGTGTTGATTGTGATATTGCAATCATATCAGCAACATCTGCACTGGTAATCCAAGTTGGAAAATTCACACTCATCTGGTACAAGAAAGGAATTGTGGCAAGTCCACCACCAATGGCAAAAAGTCCTATTTTAAAGAACTCCCAATAAAGTAAGAGATAAAGCATCAGGAGTTACCTCCATTTATTTTAGAGATCTTCTTCAAGGCACTTGTTAGAAGACCAAGGACAATACCAATCAAAACAACAAGAATTGTTGATATCTTCAAAAGAAACAAAGAAATCAATATTGCAATAAATATAGCTATTGTTGTTTTATCAACAATGCTCTTTTTAGATAACTTTATAATTGAATTGGTTATCATTGCACAGACAGTGACTCTTATGCCGGAAAAAGCCATGCTTACATACTGATTGTCTTTGAAATTTGTTAGAACAGCAGCAATAACTGTTATGATCACAAGTGATGGAAAGACCATTCCAAGTGTGGCAGCAATAGCTCCTCTGATTCCTCTTTCTTTATAGCCAATAAATGTTGAAACATTCACTGCAATAATTCCAGGGGTGCACTGAGACAATGAGTAATAATCTAAAATTTCTGTATCACTGGCCCATTTATTTTTTTGGACAACTTCCCTTTCCAAAAAGGGAAGCATGGCATAGCCTCCTCCAAAAGTAATGACTCCGATGGAAGCAAAGGTATAAAATAATTTAAATAAAGATGTTTTATCATCATTGTGTTCTTTATCCATGAGTCTATTTTAATTTATCCATTTCCAGGTTAACTAATGTATCACATCTTTCATTTCCGTCAATTCCAGCATGTCCTTTGACCCATTGATATTTAACTGGTAACTGAGAATTTAGTCTATCAAGTTCAACCCACAGTTCTTTATTCTTAACTGGCTTTTTGGCTGCAGTTTTCCAACCATTTTTTTTCCAGTTGATTACCCAAGAAGAGATACCATTTTTAACATATTGACTGTCAGTATTGACAATAATTGATTGTGCATCTGTTGCAATACAAGCTTTCAATGCGTTTATAACAGCTGTCAATTCCATCTTATTATTTGTAGTAAAGATATCACCACCACTCTGTTCAGTTATAAATTTTCCATCAGCACTGAATACAAAAGCCCAACCACCTACTCCTGGATTGCCACTGCATCCACCATCTGTGTAAATTTCAATATTTTTATAACTCATTAATTAATCCTTCATTCCTGTTTTTTTTATTATATGATATCCAAATTGAGTCCTAACTGGATCACTGATTCTACCATAAGCCATTTTTTTCACTGCATTTTCAAAAGGAGCAACCATCTGTCCGGGCTTGAACCATCCAAGATCTCCACCTTTACTTTTTGATGGGCAAGTTGAATAACGTCTTGCTAATTGACCAAAATTGGCTCCACTTTTTGCTTCTTTTGCAATCTTAATAGCTAAATTTTTATCTTTCACCAAAATATGTGATGCTCTATATTCCATAATTCATTCCTCTTTTTTCATTTAACATATCACGATAATAACGTTTTTCAATATCAGTTTCATGTAATCCAAACATTTTTAGCGCAGCTACCAATTCATTCTTAAGAATTTCAACTTCCTCAAATGAAAGCTTCTTTTCAACAGTAAATTCCATTTCTAAAAACCAACCAAGAGGTTTGACTTCAAGAACTTCAATATGAAGGGGGAAAGTGAATTGATCATACATAAATGAATAACCCATTTTTTCTTTTAAAAGAGTTATTTTATAACCCAGAGTTTTAAACATTTCAACCGATGTATCAAAGTTTTTGCCTTCACTTTCGATTTCAAACTCTTCGTTCTCTTCTATTCCATTTTTAGATAGTTTGTTTTTAGCAGTAATGATGAGAGTGCTTTTAAGATCATCCTTATCTGGACCTTTTCTTTCAAGTCGACATCTAACAGAAGGCTCAGAAACTCTATTGGTAAGATAAATATCTCTCTTTTCCTGAAAACACTCCTGACTTACGCCAAGAGTGTTTCTTATATTAGAGAGAATCACATCAAGCTCTTTCACATGTGCTTTTAGTTCAATCTCTGCAGTCATATTTAATCCTTCCAAGGGAATATCATACCCTTCAAAGTTCTGTGACCAACTGCTTCTTTCTCATCATAAAGAATTTCTTCCCATGGAACCTCTTTAGGGCTCACATCTTCATGTTCTTCTAAATAGTTTATACGCATCAATAACAATTTGAACGCATCCATGTTTGCAAGTGTTATACCTGTTCCGTTGAACAGAAGTCCAGCAGTAACTACAGTCAATGCAAATTGAATCAAGTTATAGAATAATAAAAATACTGATGTTCCAAGATTTCCAAGAGCCATGATAAAACATTTCTTTAAAGTCTTTAAAGGTTTATCTCCAGAAAAATTGACCATCAAAGGAAGGTAATATTGAGATGCCATTAAAAATGTTATAAATACCCATATTAAAATTATGCTTATACTTAGACCAATAAATGTACCCATAGAGTAGTAAAATGGTATAACAAGTAAAGCTAGAATAGCCATAAAGAGATACAGCAAGAATAATCCAAATCCATGTCTCCAAAATAGTCTCAATCCTTCTTTATAGCCTGCAAACCCTTCTCTTTTGTAATTGCTGTAATCATAGGTGGTCTTTGCTACTCCTATGCTGTGAAAAGCCAATAGAAACAATGCCGCTAAAACTAATAAATAGTTCAATGCCGCAACTCCTGTTGCATTCTCTAAATCCAGTGTGAATAGAACGAGAACAACAATATATCCTAAATTTGAAACTACAAGTCCAATTAGGTTATCCCAAGCATCAAAAAATGCTTTCTTAATTAAGAATCCAATCATAAATATTCCTATTGTTTAATTAATAAAAAGGTCAAGTATGTTCATTCCTGTAGAAGATTGTTTTTTATACAATTCAGTAAATCCACAGTTAGCACAACTTACTGTAACGAATTTTTTATTTTGAACATCAAATATTTTTGCAAAGTTTCCACCGGTTGCTTGAAACACATCACTTTCATAATGCTCACATCCACATTTAGGGCAAACGTACTTAATTTTTTGACTCATTTTTAAAATTCTTCCTTATTATTATTTGATTTTAGTATGTTTAAATAAAATAGCATATTAACCATGAATTTACAATTAAAAACATTACGAATGCCTTATTTAAAGCAACTAATACAACAAAAATACACAAAACTCATAAAAAAGAAAACTCTATTTTATAAAAAAAAAGTTTGCCAACTCACTATGATAGTGGTACTATCTATTTTATGAAGATAAAAAACAAAGTTCTAAAAGGCATCATCAGTGCTTTACTAATTATTCTTATTGTGGTGGCAATATATGTTATCTATGTAATGCTACAATATTCCAGAATAGAAGATAATCAACAATTAGAAATACAAGCATCTCAATCAACGGTAAGTTCTCTTGAGGCAGAAAAAACTTATACGGCATTGACTTACAATATTGGGTTCGGTGCCTACAGTCCTTCCTACAGTTTCTTTATGGATACAGGAGTTATGAAAGACGGAACAAAGGTTCAGGGTAAATATGGTAGAGCTTTCAGTAAAGAAGATGTACTGAAAAATACCAATGGTGTAATTGATCAGATAGATTTATTGGACCCCAGCTTCATTTTGATGCAAGAGGTTGATACTGATAGTACAAGAAGTTACGGAGTAAATCAGGTTGAAATGGCAAAAGATAAGTTTGCTGATATGGCAAGTGACTTTGCAATTAACTTTCACAGTAGTTATGCAATGGTGCCAATTACAGATCCTCATGGAATTGCAAATGCAGGACTTTTGACTTTCAGTGATGCAGATATCAAATCTGCAATAAGGAAAAGTTATCCAGTATCAAACTCTTTTCCTGCTAAATATTTTGATTTAGATCGATGTTTTTCTGTATCTTTCATACAGGTAGATAATGGAAAAACACTTTCACTGATTAACTCTCATATGAGTGCTTATGATAAAGGTGGTGTAATAAGAGCAAAGCAATTAGAACTGTTGAACTCCTATGCACAGGAAGAATATGAAAAAGGAAATTATGTAATCATTGGTGGAGATTTCAATCATGCCCTTGGTACAGATGTTGCAAATGCTTTTGAAACTCAACAAGAATTCCCTGAATGGGTAAATATCTTAGATGATAAAGATTTAGCAGAATGTCTTCATATTGTTAAAGCTTCCAATAGATTTGAGGTTGCTACCTGCAGAACAACAGATATTCCTTATAAAAAAGGTGTCAATTACACAACAGTTATTGATGGTTTTCTTGTAACGGATAATGTCAAAGCTACAGCTATAAATATCGACAATGGTTATGCATTCAGTGACCATCAACCAGTTCTTATGAGTTT
>JBFHKM010000002.1:0-57951 GCA_041595335.1 Sphaerochaetaceae bacterium | reverse complement strand
TGATATGGGTGTTGGTGGCCGAGAAATTGGTTACCTATTTGGACAATACAAAAGAATTCAAAATGAAGTTACTGGTGTACTAACAGGTAAAGGAATTTCTTTTGGTGGATCATTGATCAGACCTGAAGCAACTGGATATGGCCTTATTTATATGGCTCAAGCAGTACTTAAAGGTGAAGGAGATACTCTTGAAGGTAAAAAATGCTTAGTATCAGGATCCGGAAATGTTGCACAATTTACAGTTCAGAAGATTTTACAACTTGGTGGCACTGTATTGACTATGTCAGATTCCAATGGTGTTATAATTGATGAGGAAGGTATCGATGAAGATAAACTTGCTTATGTAATGAACCTAAAAGATGTAAAACGTGGAAGAATAAGTGACTATGTAACTCGCTACCCTAGTGCTAAATATATTGCTAGAACAGGAGCAGAAGAATACAACGAACTTTGGAATGTCAAAGCAGATTGTGCTTTCCCATGTGCTACACAAAATGAAATCAATGAAATTGATGCACAGCATCTTGTAAAGAATGGTGTGAAATTAGTTTGTGAAGGCGCAAATATGCCAACAAATATTGAAGGCCAACAGGTATTCAAAAAAGCTGGTATTTTATACGTTCCAGGCAAAGCTGCTAATGCTGGTGGAGTTGCTGTTTCAGGTCTTGAAATGAGTCAAAATAGTGAAAGACTTTCATGGACCAAAGAAAATGTTGATGAAAAACTTCAGAAAATTATGGAAACAATCTATAACAATATCAGTGAAGCTGCAGATACATACAGCACACACAACAACTTTACAGATGGAGCAAATATTGCTGGATTCTTAAAAGTTGCAGATGCAATGATCGCTCAAGGCTATGTATAAATCATAACCTATAAGATAAAAAAACACATTAGCTCTAGATTTATAATCTAGGGCTTTTTTAATATCTAACAAATAACATCTTCCTCAAAATCATCAATCATGAATTAGATTATGAAAATATAAAGATTTTTAATTAGACTTAACATTAATTAAGTAATATTCTCTACAAAGAAATCTCAAAAATAAAAATAGAATTTTTTTTTATCAAAACTTTCTAAAAAAAATCTCCACCTCAAAACCGATATTTTTTGCATCAAAAATACGCTATTTTTTTTATAAAAATAACTCAATCTTCATTGCCTAGAAAAACATAGTTCAACACCCTAAAAAAGCAATTTAAACGATTAAAGAATAATGAAAAAGCTTATACAAATCGGTAGTGCGCAATTTTTTCACACTGTCTCTTTTTGACTCTGTTTTTTAACCTTTGAACACAATGTTTTAACAAATTTTTACCCATTCTTTTTATCTTTTCAGAAATATTCATTCTTGACAGATAAAAAAACCGACTTAATAATAAGCTTATGTGCACGAGCACAGTGATATCGTGCTCGTGCACATTATTTCACTTAACGAGTCAAAAAAGGGGCTCATATCAATCGGAGGATTTGAAATGAAAAAACTACTTACAATGTTACTCATTGCTGTAATTGCAACTACTTCTGTATTTGCAAATGGACAAACTGAATCATCAACCGCAAAAGATGCAAAAAAAGTTGGTGTATCAATGCCTACTAAGTCTTTACAACGTTGGAACCAAGATGGCTCAAACATGAAAGCAAAATTAGAAGCAGCTGGTTATAAAGTTGATTTACAATACGCTGGTGATAATGATATTCCAACACAAGTAAACCAAGTTGAAAACATGATAATGAGTGGCTGTGATGCTATTGTTATTGCATCTATCGATGGTTCTGCTTTAACAGAAGTATTAAAAGAAGCAAAAGAAGAAAACATTCCAGTAATTGCTTATGATAGATTAATTATGAACAGTGATGCTGTATCTTATTATGCAACTTTTGATAACTACCAAGTTGGTACTATTCAAGGTCAATTCGTAGAAGACGCTTTAAATCTAAAATCTAGAACAGACAGCGTAAACATGGAATTCTTCACAGGTGCTCCTGATGATAACAACTGTGTATTCTTCTTCGGTGGTGCAAAGGATGTATTAAAACCTTACATCGCATCTGGCAAAATTAACATTCTTTCTGGTCAAACAACTAGAGCTCAAGTATCTACTCCTAACTGGAGCACAGAAGAAGCTCAAAAGAGAATGGAAAACTTAATTACATCTAATGGTTATGGTCCTGAAGGAACAAAACTTGATGCTGTATTATGTTCAAACGACTCAACTGCTCAAGGTGTTACAAATGCATTAATCGAAGCTGGTTATACTGCAGAAAACTTCCCAGTAGTAACTGGTCAAGATTGTGATATTCCTTCAGTTAAAAACATGTTAGCTGGAACACAGTCAATGTCTGTATTTAAAGATACAAGAACATTAGCTGATAAAGTTGTAACAATGGTTGATTCATTGATGAAAGGCTCAGAACCTGAAATCAACGACACAACTACTTATGATAATGGTACTGGCGTGATCCCTAGTTACCTATGTACTCCTGTATTTGCTACAACTGATAACATTACAGAGTTATTGGTAGACAGTGGTTATTACACAAAAGCTCAACTTGGACTATAAACGTTTGAGTTAACAATAATGGGCAGGCCCTTGGCCTGTCCTATTTTTAAGGGGAGTAAGAAATGGCATCCAATATTCTTGAGATGAAAAATATTACAAAACTGTTCCCAGGTGTAAAAGCTTTAGATAACGTAAACCTTCAAGTAAAAGAAGGAGAGATACATGCTGTTGTAGGTGAAAACGGTGCTGGTAAATCAACACTGATGAATGTACTTAGTGGTGTATATCCATATGGTTCTTTTACAGGCGATATCATATATAAAGGTGAACAGTGTAAATTTGAACATATACATGACAGCGAAAAGAAAGGTATTGTAATTATTCACCAGGAATTAGCACTTGTACCTTTACTGACCATCGGCGAAAATATGTTTCTTGGTAACGAACGAGGATCTGCATTCAATATAAATTGGGACGATACATTCAGCAAAGCTAACAAATATTTAAATCTTGTAGGTTTAAAAGAAGACTCAAGAGTTTTTATAAAAGAACTTGGTGTTGGAAAACAACAACTTGTTGAAATTGCTAAAGCACTAACTAAAGATGTAAAACTTTTGATTTTAGATGAACCAACAGCATCTTTGAATGAACAGGATTCAAAGAATTTACTAGATCTTCTTCTTCAATTTAAAAAAGAAGGAATGACAAGCATAATTATTTCTCATAAATTAAATGAGATTGCATATGTTGCAGATAGTGTAACAGTTATTAGAGATGGTTCTACAATAACAACAATGACAAAAGAAGAAGGATTTGATGAAAATAGAATCATAGCAGCAATGGTTGGCCGTGATTTATCAAACCGCTTCCCTCCAAGAACTCCAAAAATTGGAAAAACAATATTCGAGGTCAAGAACTGGACAGTATCACATCCAACATATACAGATATGCTTGTATGCGATGATGTTTCATTCAAAGTAAACAAAGGTGAAATAGTTGGAATCAGTGGACTTATGGGAGCTGGAAGAACTGAATTAGCCATGAGTATATTCGGACATACTTACGGTACATTCAAGGGAGGACATTCTTATATCAACGGAAAAGAAGTTGTGATGAATACTCCAAAACAAGCCATTGAACATAAAATTTCTTATGTTACTGAAGACAGAAAAGGTAATGGCTTGGTTCTTGATAATACAATTAGAGAGAACACCACCCTATCACAACTCACAAGAATTTCAAAAGGAATCACCATTGATCCTGATTTAGAAATCAAATTTGCAAAGAAATACATAGAAGAGATGCATACCAAGTGTTCAAGTGAAGAACAGAAGGTAAGCACATTGAGTGGAGGAAATCAGCAAAAAGTATTGCTTGGTAAATGCTTATTTACTGAACCTGATATTCTATTCCTTGATGAACCAACTCGTGGTATTGATGTTGGAGCTAAATATGAAATTTATACATTGATGAATGAAATGGTCGAAAAAGAAAAAGCTGTTGTCATGATTTCATCAGAACTACCTGAATTACTCGGGATGTGTGATCGTATCTACGTTATGAACGAAGGTAAGTTCGTTGGGGAACTCTCTAAAGAAGAAGCAACCCAAGAAAGAATAATGAGTATGATTGTTAAAAATGACGCGGAGGTTTAGTCATGGCGATAAAGAAAATAAATACAAAAAAATTATTAAAAGATAATACAATGCTGATTGCATTAATTGCGGTTATGGCATTATTTCAAATATTAATAGTATCTGCAGATAAAGGTTCACTTTTAGCACCTGCTAATATTTCAAACTTGATCAGTCAAAATGCATATGTTGTAATATTAGCTGTTGGTATGCTTCTCTGTATATTAACAGGTGGTAACATTGATTTGTCAGTAGGTTCCATTGTTTGCTTAGTTGGAGCTGTTGCTGGTGTTTTAACAGTAAAACTCGGATTCAATATATACTTCACAATTGCAATATGTATTTTATTAGGAATTGGACTTGGTGCATGGCAAGGATATTTCATAGCCTATATGAGAATACCAGCTTTCATTGTAACTCTTTCTGGAATGTTACTATTTAGAGGACTTGCAAACGTTATTTTAAATGGTATGACAATCTCACCTTTTCCTTCTAACTATCTAAAATTATTTACAAGCTATCTTCCTGGCTCTGATGCATCTGATGCATTTAAATTAATCTTTACGATGACAATAGGAATTGTTGCATGTATCTTCCTCATTTATTCTACACTTAGAAGCAGAAGCAATAAAGTTTCAAAAGGATATGATGTTGATCCAATGAACTTCACTTTAATGAAAATAGCATTATTATCAGCTGTTATTTTATGGTTCGCATCACTACTAGGACGTCATAAGGGTCTTCCTGTAGTATTAATTTGGTTATCAGTAATCGTTGCTATCTACAGTTATTTCACATCAAAAACCACTTATGGTCGTCATTTCTATGCAATGGGTGGAAATGAAAAAGCTGCCATTCTATCTGGTATTGATACAAATAAAATCTTATTCAGTGCCTACACAAATATGGGATTCTTATCAGCTATTGCAGCACTTGTTTGTGTAGCTAGATTTAACAGTGCAACTCCATCTGCTGGTAATGCATACGAGCTAGATGCAATTGGTGCATGTTTTGTTGGTGGTGCAAGTGCTTACGGTGGTACAGGAACAATCGCAGGTAGTATAATTGGTGCTATTTTAATGGGTGTATTGAACAATGGTATGTCTATTTTAGGTATTGATGCTAACTGGCAAAAAGCTGTAAAAGGTTTGGTATTGTTAGCTGCAGTTCTATTTGATGTAATGTCTAAAAAGAAACAATCAGCTAAATAACATTGAAAAGTTGCAGAATATTAATGATTATTCTGCAACAATTCATTATATTATCAAATTATGGCAACAATAAAAGATATAGCAGAGCAAGCTGGAGTATCAAGAGGAACAGTAGATAGAGTTCTTCATAATCGCCCTGGCGTAAATAAAGAAGTTTCATTGAAAGTAAAAACTATTGCTAAGGATATGGGATACAAAACCAACCGAGCAGGAAGATTACTTGCAGCCAAAAAAAAACCTTTAAAAGTTGGATGTCTCCTTCCAGATATAGGAAACAACTTTTTTGAGTCAATAATAAAAGGTTTTGAAAAAGCTTATGATGAAAATAAAGATTTTGGTCTTACCTATATTATCTCACATATAAAAGGATTTGAAGTATTATCTCACCTTAAAGAGATTGATAACCTGGTTGAACAAAATTGTGATGCATTGTTATTAACAACAATTGATCATCCATTGATTATAAAAAAAATAAACGCCCTCATTGATAGTGGGATAAGTGTTGCATGTGTTAACACAGATATCCCAAAATCAAAAAGACTGTTCTACGTAGGTGCTGATTATTTCAAATCAGGACAGACATGTGCAGGAATTTTAAATTTAATGACAAAGACCAAAAGAGAGATCTTACTCTTGAATGGTTCTTATAAAATGTTTGGACATAATGAAAGACTGAAAGGTTTTATTGATACACTTGATAAAAATAACATCGATTATCATATTGTTGAAAAAGATGAAACTCTTGATGATATTGAACGAGCTTACCACATTACAAAAAAGGCACTGATCAAATATCCAGAGATCAACACAATTTACTTAGGTGCTGGTGGTAGCGATGGAGTTGGTAAAGCAGTTCTTGAAGAACGAGCTGGCAACAAACCGATTGTTCTTTGCTTTGATAAAGTAAAAGAAACTATGCATTACATCAATATTGGGATTGTTGATGCAACAGTAACCCAAGCCCCATTCAACCAAGGGTATTTCTCATTAAAATATATATTTGAATATGAAATGATTTATAATAGAAAAAAGAAAATAGATGATTACATCTGCCCAACTCACATATATATAAAAGAAAATTTATAGACAAAAACACCTTATTTGAGAAAAATAAGGTGTTTTTATTAAAATTAGTCAATAATTTACAAAAGGTATTGATTAATTAATCCATATTAATGATAATAGATATCAATAAGAGAAAAAAACAGTACCTTTTTTTTAAAATCGTGCTATACTTAATAGAGGAGTAAAAAATATGACAGAACAAGAATTTTATATTTGTAATCATTGTGGAAACATTGCTGTAAAAACAGTTGATGCAGGACCTAAATTGGTATGCTGTGGTGAAGAGATGGCTAAGCTAGAAGCTCACACAGAATATAACGAAAAACATACACCTGTAGTAACAATAACTGGTGATCAGGTACATGTAGTACTTGGTGATGTAGAACATCCAATGATGGAAAAACATTACATTCAGTTCATTTTCTTACAGACAGAAAAAGGTGGCCAAAGAGTTAAACTTACAGCTGCTGATAAACCTGAAGCTGATTTTGCAATCGCAAATGGTGATAAAGTAGTAGCAGCATATGCATACTGCAATGTTCATGGTTTATGGAAAAAAGAACTATAGTAAATAGTTAATTTCAATCTAGCAGGCAAGCATCTCAAGATGCTTACCTCTAATTCCGCCGTTATCCATTTATGAAGACGGCGGTCAATTTATAATTTAAAAGGATATTACATAGGCTCCAAACCTTATAATATCCTTTCTTATTTTAATTATATTTCAATATTTAAAACATCTCTCTAAGTCCACATTGCTGCTGAGTCCTTTTATATAGTATCAGGAAAAACAATCTATCAAATCAAGATAGCATCAAGAAGTCTTGTTTCAAGAACCCCATACTTCTCATCATTCAAAGGTCTCATTGAATCAACATCAATAAAATCAACAGGATTGTTTGGATCTCCTAGAGCCAAAATAGAAGAACCTCGGGTAATTGCATCACGCAAATCATGAGTCACAAATAAAGTCGTTCTAGGGTCTTTCTCCCATAAATCAGAGAATAGTCCAAGTACTACCTGACGACTCTTTATATCGAGCCCTTGCATCGGCTCATCCATCAAAATGAGCTTAGATGGATATGCAAATGCTCTAGCAATTGCAACTCTCTGTTTCATACCTCCCGAAAGCTCTGAAGGATATTTGGTTCTATCTTGAAAAAGACCAACTCTCTTTAAATAATAAAAAACCTTGTCTTTTCTTTCAGCATCATCTTTTATAGAAGACTTCAGCACAAGTTCTACATTTGAGTATACGTTTTCAGTTGGAAGCAACCGTGGCTCCTGAAAGAGATAGCTTACAGGACCCATCTCTGTCTCATCCAATATTATCTCACCACTCTGCTTTTGAATCAAAGATGCAATTAGTTTTAACAAAGTGCTCTTTCCACAGCCAGAACCTCCAACTACTGTACATATTTTCTTTGAAGGTATTGTTACACTGAAATTATCAAATATTTTATCAGAACCATAAGCAAAAGTTAAATTTTGTATTCTCATAAAGCTCTGCTCCTTTTTTTTGAATTGTTCATAGAAGCTATCATCTTTGTGATACCATAAAACAAAAGATCCCCCAAAGCAGTTAACATTATTGCAACAAGAGTCCACGCTAGAACAGAACCTGTTTCGAGTTGCATCTGTGAGAGTTGCATTTTGGAGCCCACACCATATTTAGGAACAGTGAGGACCTCAGCCGCAATTACTACTTTCCATATCATAGAAAGAGTTTGTTTTGACCCTATAATAAAAGATTTTGTCAAAGAAGGAATTATGTAATGAATAACCTGATCTTGTTTGGTAAATCCATACAAATTACACATTTGAATCATCTCATCTTCCAAACTTTTATATCCAGTTTCCATCTGCATATACATTATAGGAAATGCCATCAAAAAAGCTGAAAAAACAGGAACAGTTCCGGTTTGAAACCAAATAAATGCAAGCAGTATTACACTCATCACTGGAGTGGACTTCAAAACTGTCAATATAGGATTCATCCATAAACCTATAGCCTTATATTTACCACCAAGCACCCCTAATATAGAAGAAGAAATAACAATAATAACAAAACTTTTAAAAGCCCTATAGATTGTAAATGATACATCCATTGTGAAGGTTTTATTACTAAAAAGAGAGACAAATGTTTTCAAGACAGAAAATACACTTGGAAGCAATATATCTGAACCTAAAAGATGAGACGCAATCTGCCATACAATCAATATACATATTATTGAAAATATGATAATCATATAGGTTTTAATTACAGAAATAAGTTTCTTCACATGTTCTTCCTTTGTATAATATATCATAGGTTATATAATATAATTTAAAAATATAACCCTCAAATCAATTCTCAACAGAAAATTATAGAAACTACTTATAATAAATATCATAGAACAAGTCTCATGCACCCCATTATACACTGCTTTAATTCATATCTCATTCTTTTTGGGAGAAATCGATAAGAAAAATTAAAATCTACCAAAACATTGTATATCTTGAGATACAAATAAATCATCATTTTGTTAAAAAAAGCCCCCCTTCTTGGTTTACCCAAGTAACAGGAGGGGTATTTGGTTAATTTAAACCAGACAATTTTGCTCAATTATTATAATTATTAAAGATAAAAATCATCACCAGGTAAAGATCCACCTACAGAACTTGGGGCAAAGTTGAATAACATCTCATAATATGAGTTGATTTCACTTTTTGCATCCCTAGCATCAACATAAGTAAGATTGCAGTTAGGAATAGCAGGAGTAGCCATACTCTGCTTCATAATTCCCATATTCTCTATTAAAGTACCTGCTTCTTCAGGATTTGAAACTACAAATGTAGTGCTACCTTCATAAGCCTTTAAGAAAGCCTTTAAAGCTTCTGGGTTTTCTTTTGCAAATTTATCCTGTACAACAAGAACAGTCATTGGATAGTTATCCATTCCTGTTGCTAGTTTGTAACCATATTGTGCATCATAAATCTTTTTGATATTTTTATTGCTTGAAAGTACCATAGTAACGAAAGGTTCTGGAAGCAATGCAGTCTTCACTTTTTCAGCAATCAATAGCTGAGATAATTGAGCTGAAGATGTAACACCATATTCCAAGTCAAAATCATCTTCAGTCAAACCATTATCACTTATCAATAATTTTGCTAATTGATTTGGAGTTGAAGCTGGACCACCGGGAATTGAAATAGACTCTCCAACAAGTTGAGAAGGGTCTGTTACATCACTTGAAATTACAGATAGCATACCATTACCAATAACTGCAGCAAGTTTGATTTTGAGACCTTTATTATAAAGAACAGCAGCCAAATTACTTGGAAGAGCAGCAACATCTTCTGTTCCTTTTGCAATTTGAGCAATAACTTCAGTTGGTGATGAGTAAACCTTTGTAGTCACACTCAAAGTATCATCAATTTTGCCTTCATTTTGTGATAGACCTGCACTACCAAAACCAGTAGGACCTGCCATTACAGCTAAATTAACATTGACACTTTCAATCAAATTCTCTTCTGCTCCATTCCTCTGAGCTTCATAAGCTGCTTGAGAGAATACTGGTGCAACGACAATTAACGCAATTGCGAAAAAACTTAATATTTTTTTATTCATATTCGATATCTCCTTTATTCCTATAAAATAAGTATACAAAAAAAGAGAATAAAACAAAATGCTTCACTCTCTTTTTTTGATATATTACTAATCAAATTAAATTATTTTACAATAATTCTAAAGAATCTCTTCTTACCAGCTCTTAAAATTAATTCACCCTCATCATCAAGTAAATCAGCTTTAATTATAGCCTTAGGATCAGTTATTTTAGTACCATTGATACTTGCACCACCACCTGTAACAAGTCTTCTTGCCTCACCGTTTGAAGAACAGAGAGATGTTGAAGAATACAAATTCAATACAGGAATACCAGCTTCAAGATCTGCTTTAGCCATTTCCATGCTTGGCATACCTTTTCTTTGTTCTACACTAGATGGAGCATCAGAGCTGAACATTGCTTTTGCAGCTGCTCTAGCTTTTTCAGTTTCTTCCTTACCATGAACAATTAAAGTATGTTCATAAGCAAGTCTTTCTTTTGCTTCATTGATGTTTACACCTGGTTTCTCATACTGAGCAATTTCTTCTAAAGGTAGGAATGTAAATAATTTCAAGAATTTAACAACATCTGCATCATTAACATTTCTCCAGTATTGGTAGTAATCATATGGAGAGTACATCTCAGGATCTAGGAATACAGCACCCTTCTCACTCTTACCCATCTTCTTACCATCAGCTCTCATAATTAAATTGAAAGTCAAACCAAAAGTCTCAACCTTTTCTAATTTACGAGTCAATTCAATACCTGCTACAATATTGCCCCACTGATCATCTCCACCAATTTGAAGACGACAACCAGCTTTTCTGTACAATGTTAAGAAATCATATGATTGAAGCAATTGATAGTTAAATTCAATAAAAGACAGACCTCTTTCGAGTCTCTGCTTGTAAGCTTCAAATGATAACATTTTATTAACAGAGAAATGACGACCAATTGTTCTTAAGAAATCAATATAATTAAGATTGGTTAACCAATCAGCATTGTTCATCATCACAGCTTGACCCATTGTTGAATCTTTAGCTTGCTCTGAGAAATCAACAACCGTACCAAGTTGTTTTTTTATGTTCACAACATTTGATTCAATCTGTTCTGGAGTTAACATCTGTCTCATTTCTGTTTTACCAGAAGGATCTCCAATCATACCTGTACCACCACCAACAAGAGCAATTGGGTTATGCCCCGCTTCCTGTAAATGGTGCATTGCAAAGAAAGGAACCATATGACCAACGTGAACAGACTTACCTGTAGGATCTACACCAACGTAGAAAGTTACTGGTTCTTTGTCCATTAAATCACTGAGTCCGTCTAAGTTTGTACAAGACTTAACAAATCCTCTATCTATTAAAGTTTGTAATGCGCTATTCATCCTTACTTCCTTTTGTAGTTCTTTGTTGATTCTTTAATTGTTGCAACCAACTCACTCATTGGTATTCTAACCTGTTCCATTGAATCTCTGAAACGTAGAGTGACGGTATTATCTTCTTTAGTATCGTAGTCAACTGTTACACAATAAGGAGTACCAATTTCATCCATTCTTCTATAACGACGGCCAATTGCACCACCCTGATCATAGAATGTTGAGAATTCTTCTCTTAAAGATAGTTCTAACTCTTTAGCCATTTCTGCAATACCATCTTTTTTAACTAAAGGCAATACAGCAACTTTAACAGGAGCTAGGTTTGGATGGAAATGAAGAACAGTTCTTACATCTTCACCTTTTTCAGTTGTCAATACTTCTTCATCATATGCATCACATAGAGCCATCAATACATTTCTTGTTAGACCTGCTGATGTTTCTACTACATATGGAATGTATTTCTCATGAGTTACAGGATCTAAATAATCTTGTTGTTTACCACAGAATTTTGAGTGCTGAGTCAAATCATAATCAGTTCTGCTATGAACACCTTCTAGTTCCTGCCATTGCATTGGTTCAACAAAGTTATATTCAATATCATAAGCATCTTTTGCATAGAAAGCTAATTCTTTAGGACCGTGCTGGTGCCATCTTAAATGATCCATTCTGATACCCATCTTTTCATAGAAAGCCATTCTCTGCTCTCTCCAGTAAGGGAACCATTTCTCATCATCTCCAGGTTTGCAGAAGAACTGCATTTCCATCTGTTCAAATTCACATGAACGGAAAATAAAATTCTTAGTTGTAATTTCATTTCTGAATGATTTACCAATTTGAGCAATACCAAAAGGAACCTGAACTCTAGAAGAATCAACAACATTTCTGAAGTTAACATAGATACCTTGAGCTGTTTCTGGTCTTAAGTAAATTTCTGAAGCAGAACCACTGTTAGCACCAATATGAGTTTGGAACATCAAATTGAAGTTTCTAGGTTCAGTGAAAGAATCTTTACTACCACATACAGGACATGGAGCTTCAAGATCAATTTGATCTGCTCTAAAACGTGATTTACATTCCTTACAGTCAACCATTGGATCACTGAAGTTCTTGATATGACCAGATGCTTCCCAAACTTTTGAAGCCATAAGAATTGATGCATCAAGACCTACAATATCATCATGCATTTGAGTCATTTCTTTCCACCAAAGGTCTCTGATGTTATTTTTCAATTGAACGCCTAATGGTCCGTAATCATAAGCACCATTCAATCCACCATATATTTCACTTGACTGGAAGATAAATCCTCTTCGTCTACATAAAGAAACAATTTTATCAAGTTCGGTCTGTTTTTTCTTATTCTTAGCCATTTTTTACTGTACCTCTTTCTCAAGCATTTTCAATGCTGCTTCAATTCTTCTATAACTTTCTTCTTTACCAAGAAGATTATATGTATCACTCATAGGTAGTGAAACTGTGGTGCTAGTTAAAGCAACTCTTAATGGAGTGAAAACACCATTAACCTTCACGCCCATATCTTTAGCCATCTGGGTGATATCAGCTTCTGCATCCTCAAATGATTTGCCATTATCAAGATTAGCTTTAATAATTTCATAATCCTTAGCTAGTGCTTCATAAGATGATTTTAAGTCCATTTTTTTGGCAACAAACATCTCAGCAGGAGCTACTTCAGGAGTTGTGAATAGGAAAGAAGCAAGATCAACGATATCAGATAAAACTTTCAATCTTGGTTTTACCGCAACTACAAGTTCTTCAAATTTAGCTTTCTTATCACCTGTAAATTCACCATCAACATATCCAGCTTTTTGTAAATAAGGAAGAAGAGCTTTACCTAAATCTTCATCACTCATCATTCTAATATATTGACCATTGAACCAATCAAGTTTCTTGTAATCAAAAATACCAGGAGATTTGCTGATTTTAGTAATATCAAATAATTTCTCAAGCTCATCCTGAGAGAAGAATTCTCTTTCACTATCAAAAGACCAACCAACCAATGTTACATAATTCATCAAAGCTTCAGGAAGATATCCTTTTTCTCTAAAATCACGAACAGATGTTGAGCCATGTCTTTTTGATAATTTCTTACCATCTTTTCCCATAACCATTGGTAAATGGCAATATACAGGAGGTTCCCAACCAAATGCTCTATAAAGGAGAATATGTAAAGGGCCTGATGGAATCCATTCTTGAGCTCTCATAATATGAGTGATACCCATCAAATGATCATCAATTACGTTAGCTAAATGATAAGTAGGAAATCCATCACTCTTCAAAAGGATAGGATCTGGTGAGATATCTTTATTTTTTCTTGTAATATCACCCATAAGTACATCATGGAAAGTAGTTTTACCTTCAGTTGGAACTTTAAGTCTAATTACAGGTTTTATACCCTCTTTCTCTTTTTCAGCTATTTCTTCTGCGCTTAAATTACGACAGTGTCTATCATAACCTTGGTAGGAGCTTTTGCTTTCTTGTTGTTGTTTTCTTACTTCATCCAGTCTTTCTGATGAGCAGTAACAATAATAAGCGTGACCATCTTCAACTAACTGTTTTGCATATTTTTGATATAAATCAAAACGTTCTGATTGAATGTAAGGACCATTAGGTCCACCCACTACAGGACCTTCGTCCCATTTAATGTTCAACCATTCTAATGTGTCATATAAATCTTGCAATGATTCATCGCTGTATCTTTCTTGATCAGTGTCTTCTACTCTTAATATGAATTTTCCACCCTGACTTTTAGCAAAAAAATAATTGAATAGAGCTGTTCTAACTCCTCCAATATGTTGTAAGCCAGTTGGAGAAGGTGCGTAACGTACTTTTACTTCCATGAAAACAAGGACTCCTTATAACAAATGTTAGAACAAATATTACTAGAATTTAAAGGAAATAGCAACAATGATAATGCTAAAAGACCAACACAGGCAAAAAGCTTTCATAATAAAAAAAAGAAAATAAAAAAAATCTACTAAATATGCTTTTATGGAGAGTTACTTGATTAATATTCAATTTTTTGGTTTTTATTAAAAAAGTTTTAAAACTTGAAATAAATATTAAAGACAAGAAAATTAATTCGCTTTATAATAAAGTAAATTCGACATGTTTTGAGGGGAAGAGAGTGAAAATCTCTCAGGGACCGGCCACTGTAAATATAGCAATATAAACTCAGATTACCTCATGTTGGTACGAAAAATAACTCACTAGGACTTGGGTATTTTACCGAGCCTCCAGTACTGGAGAAAATTATGAACAAAAAGCTACTGAAATCTTTCACTTTATTACTAATTCTGAACATATCTTTGTTTGCTCAAGGAACAAAAGAAGATCCAAAACAAATCATTCAAAACAATATTACAACAGCTCCAACAAGTTATGTTGATAGTATGAACAGAGAAATTACGATTCCACCATCAGTTGACCGTGTGATATCACTGGGACCGAATTTGACTGAAATAATAGCTGCATTAAAACCTGAAGCTCTTGTTGGAAGAACAGATTATTGTACCTATCCAGAATGGGTTGAAGACATTCCATCCATTGGCAAGATATCTAGCCCAAACATTGAAAAGATAATAGACCTGGAACCAGATCTGGTAGTTGGATCAACTCATGTAAAAAAAGAAGTGATTGAGACCTTAGAAAAAGCAGGAATAACAACAGCCAATCTTTATAACTCAACATCAATTGAAGAATCTTATCAAATAGTTTTAGATATGGGAACATTGTTAAATAAATCAATGAGAGCAGAAGCAATCGTAAATGAAATGAAAAATGAAATGAACGAAATTGAAACTGCCGTTTCTGGCCTAAATAAACCCAAAGTTTACTATGTAGTGGGATTTGGACAATGGGGTGAGCATACAGCAGGAGGAGATACTTTCATTGGAAAAATGATAAACCTTGCTGGTGGTGAGAACGTTGCAGAAGATGTAAGTGGTTGGACATATTCTCTTGAAAAACTAATTGAAGCCGACCCAGATATAATTGTAATTTCAAAATATTTTGGAAGCTATGATAAATTCAAAACAACAGAACCTTACAGTGATTTAAGAGCTGTTAAAGAAGGCCATCTCTATACAATTGATAACAACAAACTAGACAGACAGGGAATACGTAATGCAGAAGGAACAATGGACCTCGCTAAAATTTTCCACCCAGAAGCTTTTAATTAATGATTAAAAATTCAAACCGAAAATCTACTGCCCTAGTTATTGCCCTCTCGATTGGATTGCTACTCTTTATAATTTTATTCTCACTTTCTTTTGGGACAGTGAAAATATCATTTAAAGAGACACTCTCCATTCTCTTAAATAAAGAAAATGGGATCAAATCATCTCATATCTACATCATCAGAAATTTAAGAATACCAAGGACAATAACAGCAATACTGGTTGGAATGGCACTTTCCTTATCAGGAGCAGTATTTCAAGCTGTCTTCAAGAATCCAATGGCAGACCCATATATCTTAGGAATATCATCTGGTGCAGCCTGTGGCGTTGCATTTGGAGCAATTACCTCATTGATAAACATCATTCCTGGAATATGGGGAACTCCTCTGTTTTCTTTTCTAGGTGCAATTCTAACCTCATTGGTGATCTACATTTTATCAGACAGACTTAAAAGTGGTAATCTTACACTCCTATTATCGGGAATTGCAATAAACTTTCTACTGTCTGCCTTGATGAGCCTCATGATGTACTTCAATCGAGATCAACTGGAAGATATCATATATTGGAATATGGGGAGTTTTGCAGTCAGCAGTTATGAAAAGTTGATTGTAATTGGTCCTATTTTGATACTTTGCACTGTAATATTGCTGAGATATCACAAACAACTTGATTTGATGCTATTAGGAAATAATCAAGCGAAATCTATGGGACTTGAAGTTAGAAAGACAACAATAATAGTCCTCTGTATTGCAACTTTATTGACCTCATCAGCAGTTGCTTTAAGTGGAATAATTGGTTTCATTGGCCTTATTGTACCTCATGTAGTTAGAATAATATTTGGACCATCCCACAAAAAATTATTGCCACTGTCAATTGTTTTTGGAGCCCTATTTGCACTGTTAGCCGATACATTTGGAAGAAGTGTTTTACCAAACACAGAACTCCCAATATCAATTATTACAGCACTTCTTGGAGCACCATTCTTTATATATTTATTGAAGAAACAAAAAAGGATGTTATTTTAATGAACAATATCATAAAAATTAATAATTTAAATTTCAAATATTCCGAAATTGAAGTTCTTAAAAACATAAATATAGAATTCAAAAGCAACTCCTTCACTGCAATTCTTGGAGCCAACGGATGTGGAAAAACTACACTTTTAAAGAATATTCTTAGATTGGTAAAAATAGAGAGCAATAAAATTTTTATTGCTAATAATGATGTTTCAAAATTAAGTCGTGGTAAAATAGCTGATTTGATATCTTATGTACCTCAGAATGAGAATATAAATTTTCATTTCAAAGTAGAAGATTTTATAAAACTTGGAAGGTTCAATAAAAAGACAAGTGAAGCTGAAGATAACAAGATAGTAGCTAAAATGATAGGTCTAACAAATCTAGAAAATCTAAAAAACAAATATATTGAAGAGATAAGCGGAGGTGAATATCAGAGATGCATAATAGCTAGAGCTCTATGCCAAGAATCTAAAATAATGATATTGGATGAACCCATCTCTGCGCTTGATCCACTCCATCAAAAAGAAATAATGAATCTGCTAAGAACCCTTGTTGAAAAAGAAGGAATGAGTATCATATGCACTCTTCATTCTTTGAACTCTGCACTTGATTACTGTGAGCAGAGTATATTAATGAAACAGGGACAAATTTTGTACAATGGCAAAACAAAAGAGGTGCTCAATGAAGATACCTTAAAGGAAGCATACAACATCTCTGCATCTCTTGTTTCAAACCCATATACAGACAACAACCATTTTATAGTCAATCCGTATGAAGATTAATTCAGACTCTCATTTAACAACCATCTAACAACACTGCCGTTGCAAACTTCTGCATTATCACCAACAGGTTCATAAAGGACCAAATGGCCTGCTCCTTCAATCTCAAGGACTTCTAACTTTCCTGTAAATTGATTGTTAAAGATGTCTATAATCTTTCTAGACACACCAGTATCAGCTGTACCACGAATCAGAAGAGTTGAACTTTTTAAGGAAGGAAGTATTTTGAGTGCTTTTTTGCGGACAGCATCAAGTTCTACAATACCTTTTGTAAATATATGAGACCATAATTGACCACCTAGATACAAATCATCCTCACTATCTCTCTCACAAATTCCATAGAACTTTTCATTTGTTTGCCATTCTGCATCGTATATTTTATTGAACTTTGCAGCGATTTTAATTTTGAAAAGGTTGTTGTGTTCATCTAATTTGACCATGTTTAAAGCTGGAGATATCAATGCTATTCTTTCAAAATTGAATTCATGTGCAACAAGCATTGCATTGAGACCACCCATAGAATGGCCCACTACATAAACTTTATCATATGAATCATTTAAAAATTTTGCAGCAGCTCTTTCAACACCCATCCACTCTTGTGCTCCACTTGCCAAAAACTCTTCTGTTGAAGAACCATGACCTGGTAAACGAGGAGTGAATACATCGAATCCTGCATTATATAATTTGAGCCCAACTACAGCTAACTCTCCTGGAGTTCCTGTGTACCCATGACAGCACAATACAGCTATCTTGGCCTTTTTCTCATGAAGCATTTTCCATGGGGTGGCTACAAGTCTGATGGGATCTTTTTCTTTGTAAAACGGAAATATAACCTTACCAATATCATCTTGTATACTGATTCTGGAATATCCCTTACATAATTTTAATATTTCATTACTCATTATTATTTATCCTACCAAGCATCACGAATCAAATTTAATAAATCAATTCTTGATCTAACTTCTGTTTTAGTAAAAATATTAGCAACGTGATTATTAACAGTATTAACGCTAATTCCAAGTTCCGAGGCAATTTCTTTGTTTGTTTTACCCTTTGCAATCAGTTGAATGACACTGAACTCTCTCTGTGTTATATGGAACTGTTCAAGAGAATCAAGAGTCAAATCTTTCTTATCATCTTTAGCTACCTTTTGGTTTGCAAAATAGTTAAAAAAGAAAATAATCAGAATTATTGACCAAGCAAGGAAATAAAGACCTTCGACAAGGAATCTATATTCGACATTTAATAAACCAAGAATCATAAATGGCAAGAGAGCCACTGAAGTTATAATGATACTCTTACTTGTCAGTCTCACTCTTTGGAGTTTTATACTAGATAAGTTATTGAGCATTATAATAAAGCTAAATGCAATTACAAAAGCAAATATAAAGAATCTGGCAATTTCGAGAATTGAAGAGTCATAGAAGTATCTTAGACTACCCAACAGAATATAAATAACAGCCAAAACCGTAAAAATCTGCTTATAAGGGGAACGCCAAGGAACAGCAATTATCCATGTTATGAAATATGGAATGAAGACAATCAGGAAGGCTATATCTGCAAGTTGTATCGCACTAAGTACAATATTCAAGACAGATACAGTCCAACCATCTATAAACACCTTACCTAATAAAAACATTGCAGAGATCATCATACTTCCAAGTAATGACGAATGACATATAATCAAATATTTTGTCCAAACATGCTTTGTTTGCATAATAAACACGATAACAAGAGCTAAGGCCATGCAACCAATCGCAAATGCTATCGTATAGACCAATAAGGTAAATCCTGTCAATGTATTATTTATCCATTCCAATTGTTCGTTGGTTTAGAGTAAAGTTAGCCTGTCCACAGTTCTCTGTGATTGCTAGAGATAACTCTACAAAGTTGATTGCTGGAACACCAGTAAACTGCTCTACAATGTTATTGTACATTCTTGCATTCTTATTTGCATCATTATCTAGAACACATATCTTTTGGTAAAAATCCAATCCACCTGTTCTTAGATATTCAGCAGTAGGTTCAAAATCTGAAATTTTCTCTCTGATCTTACTATTAATTTCTTCATCAGAAATTTCCATTTTATTTAAAGTATAGAAATGGAAATAATACCATAAGTTAATTCCAGGATTACTCCATGCAAGCTTTACTCTTTTCTTCTTAGCAATTGCCTTAACTTCAGCAAAATCTTCATTTGTAATTCCCAATTCTTTAAATGAGAAGACAAACCAAGCTTCAGTGTAACGACCTTGGGTTCTTTTACGAGATGTTAATGACAGACATTTGGTTATGTCGGTAACATTTTCACCAATCCATTCCACACTTAGATTTGCATAACGGGAATCTTTTCTTAACTGTGAGAAATAGAGAGCTTCATCTTCACTTGCTGTAACAATCAACATGGTTTTTTTGGGAGCTATGCTTTTTCTTTTACGTGCCATCTTATTTACTCTCCTTTTGTTTTGAATCTACAAAATAGAAATCACTTAACAATGGAAGAGCGCCAAATGCTCCATTCATATATTGTTCACTAGTTAAATCTCTACTTCTAGAATATCTAAATTGAGCCAATGAGAAATAAACGGTTTCACTTTTTTCATTCTTCTCTGCAAAATAAATACCATCACGTCTCATAAGACCAGGTCTTAATAAAGAAGGATTACAATCTACAGCCAATAGTTGAGAACCAGTTTTATCATTGCATGATTCAAATATTTCAATGATATGTTTCAATACATCAGGATGCAATAACATACCAAAATCATCGATAACAATTGTTCTGTGGTCAATAAAACTTTCAAAGAATGCAATACCAATCAAACATAATCTTCTGAGAGATAAACTTTCAAGAGAATAATATGTAGCATAACTTTGAAGAACGTTTGTGTGAGAGAAAACAAGTCGACCTTTTAAAATTTGAATCTTTTTGATATCTGTGATATCCAAAGACCACAAGAAGTTGATCAACTGCTGTACCCAATCTGGATGCTCTGTAATTTGTTCAATAATGTATTTCTCACTCAATGAAGAAACACCCATTGGTAAGATATTTAAATCCGTTTTGAACCAATTAACAACCATTGAACAAATATCACTGTTTTTATCAGCTGATGCTGAAAGGAAAACATGCTTTGCATCAATTTTTTTAACAAGTCTTTTTTTCTCACCACGATACAATTTACCAAATCTGTATTTGTATTTAGCATTAGTTTCATCAACACCATCAGTTTCTGTTAACTGACGATCAAACATCAATCGTTTTGATCTGTTATAAACAAAATACAATGTTTCAGATGTAACCATTTTGTTTGTTGCACAAAGAGTATAATCAGCAATAATTGAAGGTCTTCCTTCACTTGTTTCTGTTTCTGCCTCTCCTCTATCCAACAACATTCTGATGTTAATTGTACTAGGTGCATTCTTTTCACTTGTATAAGCAAAACTTGTACCAGCAAGAACTTGCAATGGATTTTCAACTTCATCCCACTTAGAACAAATTATACTTTTAATTGATTCTAACGCACGAACAAAAGAGCTTTTTCCTGCACCATTTGGGCCTATAATTGCAGCTGTTTTTATTATATTCAGCTTTTCATTGATTTCAACAGTCTTTGACTGATTAAAACGGGAATCCTTAACTGCTTCATACGAAATTGTTTGAGGCAATCTAACAGATTTAAAATTTGCAATAGTCATATCTAATAACATGTGCTATTCCTCCTTAGCTATGCGCTAAATTATTTTTAACTTATCCATTCTTTCAAGCAGATATGGAAATTCTACAATTTGCTGCAAATAACGCTCTGGAAATGTAAAATCTCCATGGTTATCTGTACTAATCAGATCAGCTAGTTCATCCTCTAGGAATGGAATAGCTGAGCCATTTTCTGCTCCACCAACATTCACCTGAATTAAGGCTCCTGTTGCTTTAACTTGTTTGAACAATACAGAATCTTTTTTCATGTAAGGATAGCGCTCTACATGTGCTATTATTACCTGAATCCCACTGTTCTGCAGTGCTTGTACCTTACTTACCAAATTGGCACACGGTAACTTTGTAGAGAACTCAATCAATTGATACTTCAATGCAATTGGAATTCCCTTTATAACATCTTGATTTTGAACATAAACTTCTGAACCAAGAGTAGTTTGAATACCATAATCAGATGCGATTTCAGAAAAAACTTCATACCTTTTCTTGATCAATGGAATGTCCGTATGAACATATGGATTGTACAGGTGTGGAGTTAGAGCAATAATCTTAAAATTGGCATCTTTATATTTTTTTACCATTTTTTCCATTTCAGCCAAATGTAACCTGCTATCGTCTACATCGGGAAGTAAATGAGTATGTAAGTCAAAAAGTTTCATAGTCGTATTATACCCTCAAATGTCAAATAAGGAAAGTATTAAAGCATAAACATTAAAAACAGGCTATTATTTGCAAAAAATAGCCTGTTTTTAATGTAAAATGTATATATATTAATACTATCTAAAAATGCTTGCCTTCATTACAAGATTGTATTGGCAATTTTCTCCATTGGAGACTGTATTTTTTTTCCAGAAAAAATTAATTTAGGAAAACCTTTTTTGTCTTTATGGTCAAAAAGCCAGTCATAAACCATTTCAGGTGACAAAAAATCGAGTGCACCTGCAACAAATACTTGATCAAAAGATTGAGAAGAGACCCATCTTTTAATTTGGTTCCATGCTTTTGATCCATCTTCACTGTTATATTTCTTAAAATTGATAGGTCCGTTAGGTGGAAAGTTAAGAGTTCCAGTTAAATCTATCACTCCAAAAGTCCCATCACAAGGAAATTTTTCAATTACATCATTGGGTTCAAGACCTACAACATATACCAATTCTTTCTTAATTTTAGCTTCCATTATTAATCCTCTATTTGTTGAGCTGCTGCAGATGATGATGTATCAAAACTCTTCATTCTTGAATATGCAGTCATGGCATCAACTGATCCTGTTTCATTATATATTTCTTTCATCAAATACATAGCATTAGTTCTATCACCCATTGCCTCAATTAACAAAGCAGCATTATATCCAGAAGGTAAATGCTTATCTTCATTCCAAGCTTGTTCAAATAGAGTTTCTGCTTGTAACAATTGATTGTTTTTTACCAACTTCATAGCTTCATTAGCCAATGAGTTTTTTGGTTTGTTATCCATAAGTTCGAGAGATGTATAAACTGTATGTGGGAATAAATCAGTCTTTGTCTTTTCAATAAAAGTATCTGCAATATCCTCAAACATCCATTCAGCTGAAAGAGAAGTTGTATAGAAATTTAAATCCTCACTATTCTTTACGGTTTGGGTATAAGAATTAGAAGCAAGAATGGTTCCATCCTTCAAATCTATGATTGAGTAAGAAATCTTCATTTGAGCTTCCTGCCAAATTGTAACTCTTCGTTTATCACTTTGAATATATTGAGATTGTGATGAATCATCATCATAATTAGGATTTTTGATCACAATGTAGTCACCATAAACAGGATATTCATCATAATCTAAATACTCAATCTCACTTGTGAATATTGCATCAGCTCCCATGTCATACAACTTAGAAGAATCAGAAATACCATATCTTAGATTTTTTATCATCAAATCAGTCTTTGCAGGCGAGATTAGGTTAAACAATCCACTTTTCTGAAGACTGCTATAAACATTTGAAGTATAATAATCAGCAATTTCATTTGGAATCAATCTATCATACCCGCTTCTGATAGAATCTCTATGATTATCATAATCAATATAAATTCTACTACTTGTGAAGATTGGAGCATTTTTAACTTCAGTTGTTGCAACAGCCAAATTTTTATAATCTGATAGATTGAATTTAGCAGGTTTCATGTATGACACTGTTACCGTTGTTGCACAAGATGTTATTATCATGGTGAATGCTAAAATAGCAATGCCTAAAATTGACTTATTTTTTTTCATAATCTTTCCTTAGAATACTAAACATAATATTAGAATTTAATACTTTTACTAATATTATCAAATATTCCAATCAATAATGCAAGGCAATTATTATAAAAACCCAAAATTGTACATCCACTAAATTAGTAAATATATATTTAACAATACTTCAAAAAAAATCACAAAACTTTCATAATTTAACATATATTTTATATTTCATCAAAAATGATATAATAAAGTAGAATAAATATTAATAAAAATAATTGACTACATAGATTATAGCACTTATCATAATTTCATAGTTCATTTAAAAAGTGAGAAAAAATATATGCCACGCAAATATGATGATGAAGATTTAGATCTTGAAGAAGAGCGCTATTTCAAAAACGATGATTATGAAGATGACCAAATTGAGGACTACGACGAACTTCCTATTGGTGATTTTGATGATGATGAGTTAATTGAAGATGATGAGGACGACGACGATCTTATCAGTGAGAATTACCTTTTCGACGATGATGAATCATATGAAGATGCAATTGATGAAGAAATCGACACCGAAGATATTGAGGACGATGTTTTTGGATCCATAGTAGATTTAGATGATGAATTTATTGCCCCTGTAGATTTCGATAGCGATGGTGCATTTGATGATGAAACCCCCGATGTAGATGATGAAGATTTTGATGAAAATTCTTTTGAAGATGATTTTTTCAGTTCCATCGACGATGAAGAGTGGAATTAACCCCTCCTATTAATAATGTAATAAATTATACATTGAGCTCCCTTTTAAAAAGGGAGTTTTTTTTATCTAAAACTTCCATTTTTTTCTCAGTATATATATAAGGTGGGATGAGAAAATAATCAATTTATATTTTCTGTATATATTATGAATATTTTTGCAAGAAAATGTATATCATATTTACAAACTAAAAATCTTGTTGTATATTTTAAGTTAATCACATTGAGGAGAGAAAACATGAAGAAATTATTTACTACTTTAACTATTTTTGCTCTTGCAGGTACTTTTATATTTGCAAATGGAACAAAAGAAACAACCAATCCAAACGCCTATAAAGTTGGGATTTCAAAGCTTTTACCACATCCAGCATTGGATGCCGTAGAACAGGGAATTCAAGACTACCTAGCAACAACAGATTTAGAAATCGAATACAACTTTCAAAATGCAAATGGAGATATCTCAACTGCTGCATCTATCGCAGCTCAACTAAAAAGTGAAGGTGATGATGTTGTAGTTGGAATTGCAACACCAACAGCTCAAGCTCTAGGAAATTCAATATCAGATAAACCTGTTATTTTTGCAGCTGTAACTGACCCTGAAGAAGCAGGACTTACAGGAGAAAATTTTTGTGGTGTATCAGATGTAACACCTGTAAAATCACAAATAGAACTACTTATAAAATTAACTGGTGCTAAAAAAATTGGTAACATCTACACAAGTGGTGAAGCTAATGGAGTTATCTTGAATGAGATGGTTCAACAAGCTTGTGCTGACTTAGGAGTGGAATGTATCAGCGGATCTGTTTCTAATTCTTCAGAAGTTAAAATGGCAGCACAATCAATCATTGATCGTGTTGATGCAATGTATATAGCACCTGATAATGCTGTAGCATCTGCTTTCAGCAGTGTTTCTGATGTCTGCGATACAGCAAAAGTGCCTCTAATGGGCTCTGATCCAACAGCTTCTCAAGGTTTTGATTACCTTCTTTCATGGGGGTTCAATTATTACAACATTGGTATAGCAACTGGTAAACTTGTAGAAAGATGTCTTGATGGAGAAGATCCTGCATCAATTGGAACAGTAGTTCTATCTGACCCTTCAGACTTTGAACTTTGGATCAATTTAGATATTGCTAAAAAGTTAAATATAGAAATACCTCAAGATTTAATCGACACAGCTGCTGTAATAGTAGAAAACGAAACAGAGACAGTACAAAAATAGTAAATTATCTATATATAAAGGAAGGTAATTTTGCCTTCCTTATTTTTTAAAAACTTAATAGTTTTTACAAGCATATCAAAAAGGATAAAACTTAAATTGTTTTATTGCTTAATTTTATTTAGGGTTGTGTATAATATATGAATATATTTACAACTTTATGTATAAATTATTTACAATTATTAAATGTTGTTGTATATTACAACACACATATTGGAGAGAAAAAAGTGAACATCAAAAAATTACTAGCAATCGCATCAGTCGTATCATTATCCACTGTCGCTCTATTTGCAAACGGTACAAAAGAAATAAATAGTAACCCTAACTCATATAAAGTTGGAGTATCAAAAATATTACCTCATCCTGCATTGGATGCTGTTGAACAAGGAATCCAAGATTATCTTGCAACAACAGATTTAGAAATTGCTTATGACTTCCAAAATGCAAATGGTGATATCTCTACCGCTGCTTCCATTGCATCACAGTTAAAAAGTGAAAAAGTTGATGTAGCCGTTGGTATTGGAACACCTACAGCTCAAGCCCTAGCTAATTCCATGAAAACCACACCAATAGTATTTTCAGCTGTTACAGATCCTGAAGCATCAGGTCTAACTGGACCTACATACTGTGGTGTATCAGATGTAACACCTGTTGAAGCTCAACTAAGACTTTTAGTTGAAGTTACTGGTGCAAAAGTAATTGGTAACATCTATACAAGCGGAGAAGCAAATGGGGTTATAATTAACAACATGGTTCAAGAGGCTTGTGATAATTTAGGTCTTGAATGTGTCAGCAGTGCAGTTTCAAACTCAGCAGAAGTAAAGATGGCTGCTCAGTCTATTATTGATCGTGTAGATGCAATTTATCTTGGACCTGACAATGCTGTAGTATCAGCTTTCAGCAGTATCAGTGATGTTGCTTCTAAAAACGACATTCCAGTTATGAGTGCTGATCCAACAAGTTCAAATGGATTTGATTACTTAATTTCATGGGGATTCAATTATTACAACATTGGCGTAGCAACTGGTAAGGTTATTGAGCAATGCCTCAATGGCGCAAATCCTGGCGATATTGGAACAGTAGTTTTACAGGATCCATCAGATTTCGAACTTTGGTTGAATTTAGATTATGCCAAACAACTTGGAATTGAATTTGATCAAGATTTAATTGATCAAGCAGCTGTTTTAGTAATAGATGGCGAGAACGTAGAACAATAAAAAAATCTATTACCATATAGATAAATAAAAAAATCAAAAAAACATATGGAGGGTTCATGACGTAACCTTCCATATATTTATAAAACAGAGAGGTGTTTTTCATGCTGGAAGGAATTTTCGTTGACGGCTTAATTTTCTCCATAATGGTGCTTGGTATTTTAATATCATTCAGAGTTATGGATTTTGCGGATTTAACTTGTGAAGGATCCGTAGCTGCAGGTGCTGCAGTTGCGACAGTTCATATAGTTAATGGTGGTAGTATTTTTGTAGCATTGATACTTGCCTTTATAGTTGGATTTATGGCAGGAGCTGTTACAGCTCTCATTCATAATAAGTTTAAAATTCCTGGCTTGTTAGCTGGTATTTTAACAATGACAATGCTATATTCGATTAACTTAAGAATAATGGGCAACAGAGCCAATGTTCCTTTGCTTAAATCAGTAACATTCTTTGATAAGATTCAAACATCATTAAATTTCATACCAGAAAGTGTAGCCTCTTTAATTGGTATTGTTATTGTAGTATTCATAATAAAACTACTGATAGATATATTCTTCAGAACAGACTTAGGACTTTCTTTAGGTGCTCTTGGTGGCAATGAACAGATGGTTATATCACAAGGAATCAATCCTGATTATTTAAAAATAATGGGTATAGGTATATCAAACGGTCTTATTGCATTATCTGGTGGTTTACTTGCTCAGTATCAAGGTTTCGCTGATGGTAACCTAGGACAAGGAATGATTGTTCAAGGTCTAGCAGGTATCATGATTGGTGAATTCTTATTCTCCAGCAATAAAATATCTCTTATTACTTTAAGAGCAATATTAGGTGCAATAATTTACAAAGCACTGATGTTCCTTGGTAGAAAATATGGATACATCATTCACATAACACCTAATGATTTTAAATTGTTAACAGGTGTACTTGTAATTATTTCATTATGGGTAGCAAGTGGTAGATCAAAGGCTTCTGCAAGAGTTGCTAAGAAAAATGCCATACAAAGAACACAAGGAGAAGCTTAATGATTGAAATTAATAATTTAACAAAAGTATTCTATCCTGGAACTCCAAATGAGAAAATTGCTTTAGAAAATGTAAATTTGAACGTTGAAGAAGGTGAGATTATCTGTGTAATCGGCTCAAATGGTTCAGGAAAATCTACTCTATTTAACTTAATAAGTGGTACATATCCAGTAACAAACGGAACAATCAAGTTTAAAGATAAAGATGTAACAAAGATGCCCGAATACAAAAGAGCACAGATGATTGGACGTATTTTCCAAGACCCAACAAAAGGTACTGCAGCTAATATGTCTATTGAAGATAACTTAATAACAGCATCTTACAAAGGTTGGAAAAGTTTAAAAATAAGTCTCAACAATGATAAGAGAAAAGACTTTAAGAAAATACTTGAACCTATCAACTTGCAGGACAGATTGAAAGATAATGTTGGACTTCTATCTGGAGGTCAAAGACAAGCTTTGACTCTGCTGATGACAGTTATGAGCAATCCAGAAGTAATACTTCTTGATGAACATACTGCAGCACTTGATCCAAGAAATGCCGAAATAGTTATGGATTTGACTCAAAAATTTATTGAAGAAAAAAAGTTAACAGCTCTTATGGTAACTCATAACATGAAATTTGCTATTGCATTTGGAACAAGATTGATCATGATGGATGAAGGAAAAATTATACTTGATGTTAAAGGTGAGGAAAAAAAGAAACTCACTGTTGAAAAATTGCTTGAGATTTTCAAGAACATCAAGAATGAAGAATTCGCCAATGATGAAGGATTGTTAACAGTATAAGACACTGCTTAAAATAAAACACACTTGAAGGAATGGAGTCATCCATTCCTTCTTTTTATCTATTCGGTCAATGACTTTTGGTAAGCAGTATATACCTTCTCATATGAAGCTATCAAAGTATCTAAATCAATGCTTGAATCTTTTTGTTTGGCCTGTTCTAAAAGAGCTTCTTTCTCTGCCAATGTTTTTTCATAGGCAGCTTTCAAGGCAGCTAGAGCAATTGCATTGTCTTTATAGATATCCATCTGTTGCTTGTTCTTTTCTTTTAGAAGTTCAATTTCCTTTTCAGCACTTACCTTCTGTCTTTCAGCATTTCTCTTTAGATTTTCACCTACAGATTTATAAGCGTCTTCAAGATTTGATTTATCATAAGATGCTATAACCCAAAATTTACCCTCACTATCTGTGTAATTATTCTCTACAATTACATTTTGAAGAGTTACATTTGTGACTTGATAGCTAAAATTTTCAAATACTGATCTATCAAAAGAAGATTGGAAGCCATCTGCTTCTTGGAAATAATTCTTAACAGATGAATCAACAATAGTAGATACCTGACGTGATATCTCATCCTTAGCAAGAGCTTCTGCTCTTAACTTACTATTTTGAAGTGTTGAAAGATCTCCCATACCCACACCATAAAAACGCTCATTAGAAATTGGAGTGAGAACTGTCCAGTATGGGGCTCCATCCTCAGTCATTTCAGGGTGCTCGACAATATATGGGGATTTTGTTGATTTACATCCAACCAAAAACAAACTTAATACAATTAAAGCTACAACTGATTTTTTATTCATAACATAATCCTTCTATTACATCATCTTAACGATGGCCAAACTATAATACTTATTATTTAATTTATCGTAGTACCTACTGATTATTTTGACACCTTCTAAGGAACCAAGAGAACCCTGATAAGACTTAGCATTGTAATATTTTGAAGTCATCACTTGATTTGAAATTGCATAACCATCAACATCACTTACTTTAGAAAAGAGTTCATCTACAGCACTGTAATCGGCAGCTTCAATTGAACTCTTAACAGTAGAGTGAGAATTAGCCGTTCCAATGCCAACAATATATGATGGAATAGTTATTTCTTCTGTTACCCATTTTGGAACACCATCATTCATTTCAAGTTGTATAAAATCATCATCATCTTGTTGCGCTCTAGCTATAACAACACAACCAAGGTCCTCATCAAAGATAATATCTATAACATCTAAAGATTTTATTATCGAGACAAGTTGTGAATCTGTATAAGTTATATGATTGTCATCCTGTATGATAGAATAGCGAGTATTTGACTCACCATAAGTTTGAGTCTTTTGAATCACCAAATCATGAATCAAAACACCCTTTGCAGCATCCATAAGAGCTGCACCCATCATTTTTTCTTGATTTGAATAGATGCCAGAAATCCCAGCATATACATCATTTGGATAAGCTGAGATCTCTTGTAGAATTAAATTTATATCTCCTGCAGGTTCACTCACCTTCGCCTCACTGGTAGTTTTACAACCAGTGAAGAAAATAGTTAAAACAACAAGTAAAACTGCAGAAAGTTTTTTAACATTCACAAATTATAGATTTCCATTCAATAAGTCTTCAAAAGCACTCTGCATTTTAGCATTGGCTTCTGCAGCAGCATCATTTTGGCTGAACTTTTCAGCTACAGCAGCTGAAGCTGGTTCAAAGGCTGATTCTACATTTGCAAAAGGGATACTCATCAAAACATAAACATTTCCAGCATCATCAAATTCTAACTTCTCTCTTGTTACACCTTTCAAAGAAGCTGTTGCAACTTGAACACTTATGGATTCAAATGCATCTAAATTCTGTCTATTATCACCTTCACCAGCATCATTTACATAATTCTTCATTACTTCTTTAACATTGGTCTCAATCCATTCTGCCATCTGATTTCTTGCTACCATCTCTGCCTTTTTGATCGCTGTTTGTCTATCAACAGCTTTAGCAGTACCAGTTGCATAATGAACATCTTCAGCAACAGGAGTGTTATAGAACCAAGTAGGAACAGTATCATCTTTAACCACTTCTTTTGCTTGTTGTGGTGCCATTTGAGCCTTAGTTGTTGCACAACTTGTAAGTGCCAACGCTGTTGTAATCATAAGTCCAATAATTAATTTTTTTTTCATCAATACTCTCCGTAATAATTAACTTTGCTTAAAGGATAAACGCGAAATAAAAATAATGCAAGAAATTACTAAAAAATATACGTATAAAATGGGAATTTTAGATATTATTTTACAATTATTGCATAATAAGTGAAAAGATAGCAAAGCCACACATAATCACACCATAAGTCACATTAGAAATCAATCTGCCATTGTAAAATATTCATAAAGGTCTTTTCTAACCGGAGTTTTCAATTTGTAAATTATTTTAAAAACATCTTCCCCATCTACCTTCTCACCCTTGGCCTCACCAATTGGTTTTATTTTACCTAAGAAGAAAAAATTCTTTGCATTTGAAATCTTTTTGCTTTTTCTTACAAATAAATATATATCAGTATAATATTTATCACTTAGATATATATGTTCCCAATCAGGATTTCCTACCCCAATTCTTCTCTTTTTTTTAGAATGAGCTTGTAAGGTATCTTCATTCAAAAACTTATCATTATAATTTATTTCAGTACCATTCTTATCATAATTTATAAACACAGGTAATGTATTTGTTTTCTTATCATACTTGTAGCCATTTATTGTTGCAGATTCATCCTTATCCCAATTCAGCATCTCACAAACCTCACAGTAGGAATATGATTCAAAGAGCTTCATATTGCTCTTGTAATATGAATTCTGATATTTAGTTTTGAACCTATCATCTGCAAATTCAATGATCTCATTAATTGCAGTTACAAAATCTGATGATTGAAGATATTCATTTAATTGATTGCTTCGTACAATCTTTCCTTCCTTTTTTTCAACTAAAATACAAGCATTATGCTTTATGAGGGATTTGACCGACTTTGTTACAGTGCTAAAACTATGACTCAAAATCTTGAAACATGTTTCAAGAGTGGTTTCATTGATAGGAGGGAAATCTGTATCATTTACCAAATAATTCAAAAGAGCGATTGTATTGTAATTTTTACCCATTCCAACTCTTTTAGAAATATAATCCAGAGCCACCAATTGTTTTTCATCTAACTCATAGGTGAAATCTTTTTTCTCACAAATTTTTACCAACGTATAATAAGAACCATATTCTTCAAAAACCTTATTCATCTCAACTCTACTGCTGCGCTTGAATTCATTGAATGAAGGAACTTTATTGATCTCGATTTTAAGAGCATTGTAAGCATCTTTTATATCTTTTTTACCACCAATTCTACCCTTATCAATAGCTTTAAAAATCTGCTGCTTTGATACATCATCAAAGTAAATTGTAGATGAACCAGGCAAGAATCTTGATCCATCAGTGACTGTTTTTCTTATCACCTCTTTATTGCAAGTTCTATCACCATAAAGTGCAATTGGAATATTATAATTGACTTCATAATTTCCAATAAAATCTAAAACAACCACAAATTCTTTGTTGTAAAATTTTCTGAGTCCTCTACCTAACTGTTGAACAAAGATAATAGCACTCTGAGTTGGACGCAGTAAGATAATCTGATTTACTGATGGAATATCAACACCTTCATTGAACACATCAACTGTAAAAATATAATCCAGTTGAGGCTTTCTATCATCATCCTCTTCAAGTTTGGATATAGCTCGTGATCTAAATTCATCAGAATTTTGTCCACTCAAGGCTACAGTTCTGTACCCTCTGCTGTTAAATTTTTCTGAAAGCTTTCTCGCCTCATTTACACGACTGCAGAAAACAAGGCCTTTAACTCTATCACCAGAATACCCATAGTATTCCATCTTATCTATTATATTTTTTACCCTTTCATCATCATCTAAATGATTTATGGCTGTATTATCATCCAACAATTTATCATCAACATATATTTCAGAAACCCCAAAATAATGAAAAGGACACAGCAGATCTTGTTTCATTGCCATCTGCAAACTTATTCTCAAAGCTATGTTGTAATCAAATATAGATAACACTTCTTTTGCATCTGTTCTATTTGGAGTTGCTGTCATACCAAAAAGAAATTTTGGATTGAAATAACTGAGAATTGATTGATAGCTTTTTGCTGCAGATCTATGAGCCTCATCTATTATAATATAATCAAAAGCATCAGGACGAAAACGAGATTGAATCTCCTTATTGGCCATCATATTCATAGTTGCAAATAGATACTTCTTATCGAAGTTTTTCCTTGAACCAGAAAGAATTCCACTATCAATATCGTGACCAAGAATCTCCTTGAAGCTCTCTTGTGCTTGATTGAGAAGTTGTTCTCTATGTGCTAAAAATAGGAGTCTCTTCGGATTGTATTCTTTAACATCAAAAGCTGCCATGATTGTCTTACCACTACCTGTAGCAGAGATAAGGATGGCCTTATCTTTACCTTCGGTTCGAAGGTCTCTCAAAGACTTCAATGCTTCCTGTTGCATTATATTTGGAGTGAATACTTTTTTATCAAAGTCTATCTGTCTCTGAAGCTGTCGATTCTTAAGCTCTTGTTCATAAATATTGTAATAGTTAAAAAGCCATTCATCAGTAATCTCAGTAGCATCACCCCATAATTCTATAAAACTCTCATCCAAAGATTTTAACAGAGCGCCACTTTCATATCCTGAAAGTTTGACATTCCATTCCTGATTTGTAGAGAGAGCCTGATTTGTTAAGTTTGAACTTCCAATAAAGAATGTACTTGTTGATGGATTTTTGAACATGTACCCTTTTATATGAAAGTTTGATTCATAAACTTTCACCTCAAGATTTTCAAATTTCCTCAATACATCCAAAGCCCTAGGCTCTGAAAAGTTTAAATAATTTGATGTAAGAATTTTCCCTTTGATTCCCTTACGTTTCAATTTATCAAAGGTACCTAGAAGAGGATTGATCCCACCATATGTAATGAAGGCTACGGAAAACCAAAAAGTACCACCTCTTTCTGCAATATCATTCAACTCACTCTCAAGTTGAGAGAAAACCTTCATACCCTTAGAACTATCATTTACAATTAATGTTGGAGAAAATGAGGTACTGCTATATACATCTCCATCTATCAACGCACTTTGCATTGACTCAGTTATTATCTTCTCTCCAATATCCATCTACAACTCCATAATAATTCATTTTTGTATCAGCTTAAAACATTGAAGATCGCTGATCAAGTTAAATAATTAAAATGTAAGTAAAAGGCAAAAAAAAATGGTGTAAGAATTAACTCACACCTATTTTTAAATCGTAATGTAAACCTATGCTTCTGGATTTTTCCAAAGCTTTTCTAAAGAATAGAAATCTCTAAGTTCAGCACTCATCAAATGAATTACAATTGAACCTGTATCAATCAATTCCCATCCATCACCTGCAGGTGTTTTATGACGGTCTGTTACTTCAAGACCTAAATCATTGAGTTCACCCCAAAGTTCGTGTGCTACACCTCTTAAATGTGCTACAGAAGTCACTGTTGCAATGATCAATACATCTGCCCAAGAACATCTGCCCTCAACATCAATTACATTGACATCCTTACAATTCTGTTCTTCCAAATAGTGTTTCACTACGTTTACATCTTCGCTTAACTGCTCAGTCATTGTTATCTCCTATCAGATAACGAGAGCACTTGTTTATACCAAAGAAAAAAGTGATCTCGATTATTTTCGTTTATATTATCGCCATTAATAAGATTGAAGCTATAAGCCTTCTTATTAGCAATATGTTCTATAAATGGTTTTACATCAAATCCCAATATTTGGGAATAGGTTGCAACCACATCACTTTTCAATAGCATGGATTGGTAATCAACAGCACCTTGCCATATTGAAAAGTTTCTATCATCTTCACTGCTCAAATCATAAAGCAAGCTTCTGATATCATTCTCTTCTTCAGCAGAAATAGAAAATATTACATCAGGAGTCACTCCAATATATTCGAGCAATTCGTTTTCCTTACTTTCATCATCAAGTTTGATGGAAATTAAAGATTTATCTTCCACACTTATTATATATGCACAATCTTCGGCATTCACTAACAAGCAGTAGCTACTGGAATTAATATTACAGGAAATAAATAACATCAACGTAAGTAGAAATAAACCTATCTTTTTCAAAAAGTCCCACCATCCTTTATATAATTATACAAAGCCTCAGTGGTATTCGCTAGAGTTTGATTGTTACTTTTTCTATGTTTTATCTCATTATCTATAACTTTAATACAAATATCCTCTAAAGAGTCTAATTTATTAAAAGCCATCCTATCCTCATCAGATAAGTATGGACGCAAAGGTTCTAAATAATCAGATAGATATATTATCAGTCCAAGTCTTCCCATATCAACAGAACCAAGAGTATGCCACCTAACAGCTAACTGGCAATCTTCACTGTATCCCATTTCTCTTACCAAACCTGAACCTACAGGAGCATGAAGCAATACAGGATTTTCAATTTCTTCTTTTTCCATCCTAATATTGTTGTTCTTACAGTAAATAAGCATGTCTTCGAACTGCCAATTTTTTGCAATATCATGTAGCAATCCTGCTTCGTAACATTCTTCATCACTGAAACCTGATTTAAATTTCTGGTTAAAAAACATTGCTGTATTTCCAACAGAAACACAATGTGAAAATCTAGAGCTTGATACTTTTGATTTTACATATTTTTCAAGCTTGGTAAAGTTTTGCTTCTTTGACATACTTATAAACTTCCTTACTTAATAAAGCTGAGAAATCTTGATTGTTATTGGCCATATCTCTGATTGTTGATGAAGCATCTACCATTATTTCATTGGTAACGTACTCAAAATCAATACCTTCAGGTATCTCAACATCACTTTCTTCGCGTCTAATTACTACAAGATCAACTTTTTTTATAAGATCTGTAAAACGATACCACTTTTGTAAAGTTGGTATTAAATCATCTCCCATCACAAGCCCAAGTTTACCTTCAAACTCATAATTTTCATATAACGTTTTAACTGTATCATATGTATAGGATACTCCACCTCTTCTTATTTCACAGTCATCAACAATCAATTCAATATCACAATCCTGAGGATATAGTTTCCTATATTCTTTAACTGCAATGTTCAACATATTAATTCTGTCTTTGGGTTGAGTTGGAGTTTTATCTTTTTTGAAATTATTGATCGCTACAGGTACAAGAATAAATTTCTTGTACCTGGTGCTATTATAAACGGTATGAATTAAATGAAGATGTCCTAAATGAACAGGATCAAAACTTCCACCGAATAAAGCTGTAGCAACCATTATTTTACCTCTTCAGGATTTTCTGGATAATAAGCATCATTATCAACGTGTGCCGAGAAACCACCTGCCGCATTATTACGGAGAGTTTCTAATGTCTCGTTTTCGTTGTCACCAACCATTTTAATAAAGCTCTGTTTTACTTCGTCTACACCTTGTTCAAGGTAAACACATAAACCAATTACTTTAATGTCTGGATATTTTGCTTTTATTTCTTCTAAATGCTTTGGAGCATCTTTTTCTTCTTCATCTAAGTGGGTGCCAATAATAACTTTAGGTTTATCTAAAAGTTCTGGACTATAAGCTTCGAGCTCGTCTGATAACTTTTCATAAGCAGTTAAATATCTATCATCACTTAAATCAATTAAAAATGCTAAACCTGTGGTTCTACTGATATGTCTTAAAAACTTAAATCCCATACCTGAGCCTTCACTGGCTCCTTCAATGATACCTGGAATATCTGCTAAAACAATATCGTGATCACCATAGCGCATCATGCCGAGTTGGGGAATTTTAGTGGTAAAAGGATAACTTGCTACTTTACTTCTTGCATTACTTAATACATTAAGAAGAGTAGATTTACCAGCATTTGGATAACCTACGAAACCAATATCTGCAATAACAAGTAGTTCAACACCAATTCTTATTTCAGTACCTTTTTCGCCTGTTTGAGCAAAACGAGGAGTTTGTCTTGAAGCTGTTCTAAAGTGCCAGTTACCCTGTCCACCTTTTCCGCCTGTCAAGAATACCCAACGATCGACTCCAGTTAAGTCTTTAATTAATTCACCGGTCTCTGCATTTTTAATTATTGTACCTGGTGGTACATCTATTTCTATATCATTGCCGTTAGCACCATAACATCTTGATGAAGAACCATTATGACCATTTTCTGCCCTGAAAGACCTAGTCAGTTTCAAATGTCCTAATGTTCTAATGTTATTTTTAACAACAAATACTACGTCGCCACCACGGCCGCCATCGCCACCGTCTGGACCGCCTCTTTCAACGTATTTTTCACGTCTGAAAGAAACACAACCATTGCCCCCGTTTCCGGAGGCAACGTCTAAATAGGTCTCGTCTGAAAAACCAAACATAACAACCCTTTACTTAAATAATAAGTTAATAATACTATTATTATGCTTCAGCTGGAACAACACATTTTTTGTTTGTGCTGTCGTTGATAACAACTTCGCCATCAACAGCTTCAATAGTAACGAATTTACGATTCTTTCTTGAATAGTATTTTACGTGACCATCGATTTTAGCAAATAAAGTATAATCTGAACCACAACCAACATTTTCACCAGGGTGGAATTTTGTACCGTGTTGACGAACAATAATTTCACCTGCTGTAACTAGTTGACCACCGTAACGCTTGATTCCCAAGCGCTGTGCATTAGAATCACGACCATTCTTAGAGGAGCCGCCACCTTTCTTATGTGCCATATTTCTATCTCCTTACTTAGCGATCTGTTCGATTTTAATCAAAGAATATTTTTCACGGTGACCTTGAGTCCTGCGATATCCTTTTCTTTTGTGGAACTTGTAAACTTTGATTTTGTCGCCTTTCTTTACGTCTTCTACTACTGTTGCAACAACTTTTGCACCAGCAACGAAAGGAGCGCCAAACTTTGCACCATTCTCATCTACTACAGCGAGAACAGATTCATAAGTAAGCTCAGCGCCTACTTCTTGATTGACTAAATCAATCTGAATAGTTTTACCCTCTTCAGCTTTATATTGCTTACCGAGAATTTCAACGAGTGCGTACATTTAGATACATCCTTGTTCTTTATTTATGCTTATTAATAACAATTTTAAGATTTTTTAACAACACTTATTTAAAAATAATTGTACTAAATATAAGAAAATAGTCCCTCAAAAACTACCAATCGTTCGGATGTAATAAAAACCCAACTAGATTTTATGAATTGTATGACTACAATATATTTCAAAATTTAGCCAGATAGATAAAAATTCAAAGCTTGATCCTCATCATATTGAAAACAAACTGATTGGTCGGTATTATTATATTATGAATAAAAACAATACATCAGAAAAACTCTTGACCACATTGATTGAAATGGCCTCACAAAAAGGACTGGATAACATATCATTGTCCATGCTAGCAGCTCAACTCAACATTTCAAAAAGCACAATATTCTCTCATTATAAAAATAAAGAAGAGCTGGTTGATAAGATGTATAAAAAAGGTAAGACTCTCACACTCAATCTTGGAATGGATTTTTCATTTAAAGGTGATGCAAAAACCGTATTAACAAAAGCTGTTGATTATTGGCATACTGTATACAGCTCAATTTCATCATTCCATCGTATAGTTGAAATGCAAAAATACATTGATAAGAGAGCCATGAACATATCATTATCAATGGAAGCGATGATTAAAGCCCAAGCACAGATAGTAATAGAGCAACTGAATGATACAGAACGCCTCAACATTGATGATCTTGACTTTGCAGTAGAATGTTTTTCAACAACCATAACAAAATACCTCCAAAAGGAAATGCTTGATAATGGTGAGGACTTCTGGTGGCAAGAAGAAAGATTTATAAACAGATTCTATTCAGCTTATAAAGCTTAAAAAAAATCCAGGAAACTTTTATGCTTCCTAGATCTCTTAAATATTTAAATATTATATTTATTACATACTCTCAAGGAATGTAACACCAACAAGTGGGAAAGCATTCTTGATAGTCTGAAGTACCAATGATGATAATCCCATTCTTGCTACAACAACATTTTTGTCTTCAGCTTTTAAAATCTTATTATCATGATACCATTTGCTGAATAATTTTGTTAAATCATAAAGGTAAGAACATATAACGGATGGATCAAAATCTTTACCTGCTTTTTCAACAATTTCAGGATAAAGAGCAATTGATTTGATCAACTCTCTTTCTTCTGGTTGAGTCAAGTATTTTGAATCAAACTCAATTGAAGCATACTCATCTTTTTGTTCCTCAAACATTCTGACCATTGAAGAGATACGTGCACCCATGTACTGTAAATAAGGACCAGTATTACCATTGAATGAAATACTTTTTTTAGAATCAAATACCATATCCTTAGTTGGAGATACCTGAAGTAAGTAGTAATTCAATGCACTTAGAGCGATAGCTTCGGAAGTTTTATCAAGGCCATCAACCTGATTTTCTCTCTCTTTATCTTGAATCTCTTTCTTTGCAATGCTTGCAAGTGAATCGAACAATTCATCAGCATCAACAACTGTACCCTCACGGCTCTTCATCTTACCATCAGGAAGATTTACCATACCATAAGATAGATGATACAATTCTTTAGCCCAAGTATAACCCAAGCTCTTTAAGATGTGGAATAGAACTTTAAAATGATACTGCTGCTCACTTGCAACAACATAAATTAAAGAATCAAAAGGATAATCGTCATGACGAGATATAGCTGTTCCGATATCTTGAGTCATGTATAAAGAAGTACCATCTTTTCTAAGAACTACTTTCTTATCCAAATTTATATCTTCTAAGTCAATCCAAACAGAACCATCTTCTTCTTTGTAGAAAACTCCTTCTTCAAGACCCTTAAGAACTTTATCTTTACCTAATTTATAAGTTTCACTTTCATAATAATATTTATCAAAACTTACACCGGTTTTTTTATAAGACTCAGCAAGACCATCTAAAGTCCAACCGTTCATGGTTTTCCAAAGTTTTAGAACCTCTTCATCACCTTGTTCCCATTTAACAAGCATAGCCTTTGCTTGATCTACAGCAGTATCATCTTCCTTTTCCCACTGTGCAAACTTAACATAGTACTTACCTACAAGGTGATCACCCTTCATACCAGTTGATTCAGGAGTCTCTCCATTACCAAACTTTTGATAAGCAAGCATACTTTTACAGATATGAACACCACGGTTATTAATCAAATTTACTCTTTGAACATCAGCACCATTAGCCATCAAAATTGAACTGACACTCATTCCAAGACTATCATTTCTCATATGTCCAAGATGGAGAGGTTTGTTTGTATTTGGACAACTGAATTCAATCATGATTTTTTTGCCATCATATTGTTTGTTTTTACCAAATTCACTACCATTTTCTTTGATGGTTTTGTAAAGAACATCAGCAAGAGCTATTACGTCAATTTTTACATTCAAATAAGGACCTGCAAGAATCAATTCACCTTCAGGTTTATCACTTAAAGATTCAATATTATCCTTCAATGCAGCTGCAATTTTATTTGGTGCCATTCGCAAAACTTTTGCGTATGAAAATAATGGAAATGCAATATCTCCTAATTCTGGTTTTGGTGGAACTTGAATTGTAAGTTCTGGAACATCTGCACCTTCACCTAAAATTCCTTTTGCCATTTCATCAATTTGATTCTGAACGATTGTTTTCCATTCATTTCTAATCTTCTGTAACATAATATATCCTCTAAGTTAATTACTTAATTGTTGTATGTAAATCTTTTTAAGATTTGCCCATATTACCAAATATCGAAAGTTTTTAAAACATTCATAACTCTTTTTGCTAATTATTTTTATCATTATTTAATCGAAGAGTCACTTCACCTGTTCCAAGCTCTATAATTTTTCCAGTTTCATCATCCTTAACTAGTAAATGAGCACTATCATCAATACCAAGAACAAGTCCTGATTGCTTTTCATTATTTCTAAATAAATTTACATATTTACCAATCACACAAGATCTCTTTCGGTATTCAGCTAAAAAGCTTTTATCATTTTCAATATCATCCCATATATTTAAAAGTTCTTTAACAACTGATTCTACAATCATGGTCTGAGTTATACTCTGAGGAACATTCTCCTCACCTTCATAAAGACTTGTGAGAGTATCATGCAATTCAACAGGGAACATCGAAATTGGAGTGGAAAAATTTATCCCAATTCCAACTATAATCGCACCTATAACACCAGCCTCCATATCAATGACACCTTCTGATAATATACCGCATAATATTTTAGAATTATAATAAATATCATTTACCCATTTTATTTGAGTATCAATATCACATACCTTTTTTATAGCTCTACAGATTGCTACAGACGCAGCACTTGTAACCAGCATATTATCTTCTACTTTTTTGTTGGTATTCAAAAGAAAACTCAGATAGATACCACCATCAGGACTCTCAAATATTCTGCCAAGTCGTCCTCTACCTTTAAGTTGTTTGGAAGAAACCACCAACGCATTCTTTCTCTCACCTTTTGAAGCCAGCATCTTGCAGTAATTATTGGTTGAATCAATTTCATCAAAATAATAAACATCCAGTTCAGGAAGAGCCTCACTCAAACTTTTTTGAGACATCTTAGGAGTCGTTCTCACCAAATGGTACCCCCTATTTGTGACAGCCTCAATAACAGCCCCACTTTTTCTTAAATCTGCTATAGCCTTCCAAACTGCGGTTCGTGACAACCCCAAATTCTCAGCTAGCATCTGACCTGAAACATATTCACTGTCAGGAGATTCTAAATATTTCAATATTTTGTCTTTAGTGTTCATTAGAACAGAATATTAATAAACTCAGTAAAATTCAATACTGATTTATATTGTCAACTTAATTTATAAATAATAGTTTACAATTGATAATTTATATGATATACCACTACTCATGAATACACGAAAAACTTTGCTTATAGCACTATTTACAGGATTAATAATTGTTGGAACATTCATCAAAGTTCCACTGCCTCCAGTACCAATTTCTCTACAGACTTTCTTTGTAATTCTCGCTGCACTCATTGGCGGCTTGCAAATAGGAATGTTTTCTATAGTGATCTATCTACTGCTAGGAATCATAGGTCTACCAGTCTTCACATCAGGTGGTGGGATTGCTGCTTTGATTGGACCTACAGGTGGTTTTTTAATTGGTATGCTTTTTGCTGTTGTTGTAGCGGGAATATTCTCTGACAGAGTGAGAGCAGAAGAAAACAGAAAAAAACATATCATCTTTTGCCTTATAGGCGGAATTCTTGCCACCATTGTTATCTATGCAATAGGAGTACCATGGCTCAAATCATCTCTTGATATGAGTTGGACACAGGCATTAGCTGCAGGAATGTATCCATTCCTAATTGGAGATATAATCAAACTTATTGTAGCTCTGATAATAACATACAACTTCAAAGAAAGATTTGATCTTCTTTTGAACAAAGAAATCGATGAATAAATAATTATATCAGCATAGAGGTTCATATGGACCTCTATTTTTTAATCACTTAAATTACATATCTGAATTTATAATAAATTTATACAAAATTACGAGATACATCATTCAGACCTTTCTTTGATAATAGCATTCTCAAAATCTAAAAGTAACTTATCTCTAGAATCAACTTTATAAAGAAAATCTGATTTAAGGAATTTAACTTCAGAATAATCAATATATTCATCACAATAGCTCTCAATATTCTTTGGATCAATGTAAGGAATATCATTATCCTGTAAAGTCTTTCTATAATTATCGCTCAGCAACCAATTTATAAAAGTTCTTGCATTTGATTTGTTATCAGAAGCCTTCAATATAGAACAACAGGTTTCTCCAAAAATAACCCCCTCATAAGGGAAAGAAATAGTTATTGGAGCTCCTTGAATTGCATATGTCAATGCAGTCTCACTATCTGTTATTGTAAACCCAGCATCTCCATCAGATACCATTTTAATGATATCAAACCTATTTGAAAGATATTCTCTGACATTCTTATCTAGCTCTTTTTGAAATTTTATGGCCCCTTGCTTACCATAAATCAGTTCAAGATTGTACAGCCTTCCAAAAACACCATCTCTAAGTGGGTTCGATAATAAGATCTCATCTTTATATTCTTCTCGTAGAATATCCAACCAACTAGTTGGAGGGTCTATGTTATTTTCTTCTAGAAAATTATTATTGGAAACAAAAACAAGAGAATTTACATCAACAACTATCCATTGATTGTTCTTGGACAAAGAAAAAATATCATTGTTCAAATCAGTTTGCCTTCTATAAGCATACAGAGAACCTTTAGAAGCTAACTCCTGATGAAATATACCACTCCCGCCAAAAACAATATCCCCCCAACCATCACCATCTCTCAGAAGTTTTGGGAGAGTTAACGAATCAGTTTGTTTCAAATTCACAACAATATCAGTTTGCTGCGAAAAATCATTGAATAATGGAACCACCAAATCTTTATCCCCAATGCAATATACATTCAACTCTTTGGCCCCATTAGCAAATATGACCATAGAGAAAAACAAACTTATAAATAAAATAAATATTCTTTTCTTCATGTAAAAGTCCCAATTTAATAGATTCAATGTCGACAAATACATCTTTTATAAATATAAAGTTACTTTATAATTTTTTGTATTTTTAATAGCAGTGCATATTCATTATATAATAGCTCAACTGATAAATATAGGCATCAACCGAAACAATGAAATTCCAATTTAAAACTACAATTTTAACTTGCCTGTTAAATAATTATTTAACCAAAGCCGTTTAAGTACATCAATTCAAACTTAAATCATGTTTTTAGTGGATATAAATAGTACCTCCTTACATCAACTGCAGTTACATAAAGTTGATTATTATTGTAAAATCACAATGTATATAACTAAATATATCCCTATATTTAAAAAATGATGAAATATCCGATACTTTTATAACAAAATAACAGAACACTTAAAGATTGCAGTCAAAATATTTTTTTTATTTATTATTGTACTTGTCACCTTAATACTATTCTATTAAATTTGTAAAACAGGAGTAATTATGACCGACTACTATAATGAATTCGTAAATAGCTTTGAAAGACTAGAGAAAGAAGGTGCAAACTTTGTTGGCCTACAACCATTACCTAGCAATCTATGTGTAACAAAATGTGCAAGAGAGATCTTGGAACTTATGTTTCCTGGACGTGATGATGGCGGCGCCAACCAACCTATAAGAGATATAGTTCTACACCAACTTAAAACAGTTAGATGGACTCTTTCAAATTTAATATATCTATCATACAACCATGAGTGTGAACAAACAAATTTATGCCCAGCTGAAAGCAGAGCAAAAACCAATGCAGCACTTGAAAACTTATTTAAGGAACTTCCAAATATAAGAAAGAAAATAAAAAAAGATGCTCAAGCAGGTTTTGAAAATGATCCAGCAGCTAATGATGTTCATGAAATAATTCTTTCATATCCATTTATAAAAGCAATCACAATACATAGAGTTGCTCATAATTTATTTAAATTTGGAGTTCCACTGCTACCTAGAATGCTATCAGAATGGGCCCACAGTGATACTGGAATTGATATCCACCCTGGTGCCACAATTGGTGAGAACTTCTTCATTGACCATGGAACAGGGGTTGTAATTGGTGAGACAACAGTCATTGGAAGCAATGTAAAGATCTATCAAGGTGTAACACTTGGAGCATTGAGCTTTCCTAAAGATGAAGGTGGCTTGATTATAAGAGGTGCAAAGCGCCATCCTACCATCAGCGACAATGTTACTATATATGCCAATGCAACCATTCTTGGTGATATTGTTATTGGTAAGAACTGTATAATAGGCTCTTCTTCATGGATTAAAGACGATGTTGATGACGATACCCTTGTAACAATTCCTGATCCTGAAATTATTCATCGAAAGATAAACGTAAAAAAAATTAAATAAAAAAATCATCATCAGATGACAGTTTAAATATATTTATAAAAAAACACTCATTTCCATTTGGATTTGAGTGCTTCTTTTTTATCTATATCTTATTCTAAAATTGTAACATAAGGAGTTTTCTTACTGGTTACATCATCATTGAATCGTGCTCTAAATAACATTCCTTCTTTTGCAAATGCAGGAGGATTTTCAATTAAAACGTCAATGTAGTTACCAGTCAATCCAGTATATACACCCTTCTTTCTAGCCTGGAATATAACATCACATTCCTTGCCTCTCTGTCGCTCCATATATTCAGAATGAAGTTCATCAGATAGAGCTCTTAACTTTGCAGCTCTCTCATCTCTTAAATACTCAGGTACTTTATCTTTTGCAAGATAAAAATCAGTATTAGGACGAGGAGAGAATGGAAATACATGACATTTTGCAAACTTGGCTTCTTTGATGAATTCATAAGTCTCTTCAAAAGCTTCATCATCCTCTTGAGGAAGACCTGCAATTACATCAATTGCAATAAAAGGATCATCTTTTATTTCTTTCAATTTATTTACAATGTAAATAAGATGATTCTTGTCATATTTTCTATTTGCTCGTTCTAAAACCTTATTGCTGGCACTTTGCATTGGGATATGAAAATGCGGTTGAATACGAGGGTCTTTAAATGTATTTAAAAGTCTATCATCTACATGGTCGGCTTCCATTGAAGACATTCTATATCTTACATCGGAATCAGAAGCAGCTAGAAGTTTCTCTATCAAACCACCTAGACCTTCACCCTTATGATCATACATTGTTAAATTAACACCTGTAAGCATGATTTCATTGAAACCCTCTTTCTTTAATTGAAGAGCCCTTTCAACTACTTTCTCAGGTTCTAAGAACTGAGATGGACCACGTGCAACATGAACTCTGCAATAACCACAGTTATTGTCACATCCATCCTGTACTTTTAAATAAGCACGACTGTGATAAGAGAAAGATGCTGCATCATAATCGAATACTGATGCCTTAGAATCAGTGAATGAGCCAACAGCTTCTTTTAAGTCCATTCCACTTTCCATAGCAACTTTAATATGCTTTGGAAGAGTCAATAAATGAGCTTTCTTATCAAGGGGAACAACTACAATACCATCAGCCAAAGCTTCAATATCACCTCTGTTCATCTGAGCATAACACCCTGTAACTATACAAATGCTATCATGAGCAAAATGTCTAATCATACGTCTTGCCTTCTGCTCAGCTTTGCTTGTAACAGTACAAGTATTTACTATATATATTTCTGCAGTTTCTTTATCATTTACTATATTAAATCCTTCTGCAGTGAAGGCATCTGCAATTCCTTCGCTCTCACATTGATTTAATCTACATCCAAGAGTATAAACGCAAACGTTCATCTTCTTATTGCTCCTGTTCGGTTAACTCCTGCATTACATAATCGAGAGAACCTTTCAGTCCCATCCTCATCTGTTTTGCATAAGGGTTATACCTTTGTAAATCGTAGAACAACTGTATTGGGTCATTACAAGTTTGTTCAACTATAGACATCAACCTATTATAACCTGTTGTTGCCAGTTCTGTAGGTTGAAGAGCAAGTTCATCTAGCACTCTTCCAACGAAGTGTGTGATACCTTGCGACCATGCTGCTTCTCTATCATGAGCATCAGGACTCATCTTCAAAAGATGTAGATCCCAACTTTCGAGGTCTTTATAAATCTCATCAAATAGAGAAGATGGACAATTTAATGGATAAACAACCATTGGCAAACCTTGAACTCCATTCAATCCGGAATCAGGTCCAAACATTGGGTGAGAAGCTATGCTGTAAACATCTTTTGGCAATAACTTCTTCATTAAATTTGCTGGGTGTATTTTAACAGAGCAAGTATCAATTACAGTACATCCCTTTTTGATTTTTGGAGTAATCCTTGTTAGAACTTCTTCAAAACTGCTGATTGCAACACAAAGATATATTATAGGTTGTGAAAGCACTTCGTCTTCACTCACTAATTTTACGTTTTCAATATCATCTTTGTGGCTTCTACTGTAGCTTACAACAGTATTACCATGTTTAGCTAATTCTTGGGCCCAGAAGGTTCCGAACCTACCTAGTCCATATACACCTATGTTCATTTCTACGCACCTTTAAATTGTTTATAATAAATAAAGTATTTAAATACAAGGTATGTATGTATTAAAAGCAACAAACAGATGAATTTAATTAAAAAAATGTTCTAAATTAGATAAAAAGTGCACCTTTAATAACTTTTTCAATTGTGATATTCTTTTTTGTAGATTTGCTTATTATAGGAGAAATTTATATGACTTTCGCAGAAAAGATGAAAGGCCTTGCTAAGACCGCACAGAAGAAATTGGTTCTTCCTGAAGGATGTGAAGAAAGAACACTTCAAGCTGCACGAAAAATTGCTGATCAAAAATTAGCTAAAAGCGTTACTCTACTTGGTGTAAAATCAGAAGTAGAAGCAAAAGCTAAAGAATTAAACGTAGACCTAACTGGTATCAACGTTATTAATCCTGTAGAAAGTGACCTAAGAAAAGAATATGGCCACGAATATTACGAATTAAGAAAACACAAAGGCATGAGTGAAGAAGAAGCTTATGAAAATATTGTAGATCCTCTAAAATGGGGTGCAATGATGGTAAGAATGAGAGAAGCAGATGCTATGGTAGCTGGCGCTGAAAATACAACTGGTAAAGTTCTTGTTGCTTGTTTCACAATTATCAAAACAAAACCTGGTATCAAATCAGCTTCAAGTTGTTTTGTAATGGCAACAGACAAAACTGATTTAGGCGCTGATGGTTCATTCATCTTTGGTGATTGTGCTACAATTCCTAACCCAACAGCTGAACAACTAGCAGAAATTGCTGAAGTATCAGCTCAATCATGTCGTACTTTCTTGAAAGCTGAACCAAACGTAGCTCTTCTTTCTTATTCAACAAAAGGATCTGCAAAAGGAGAATTGGTAGAAAAAGTACAGAAAGCAACAGAATTAGTTCAAGCTAAATGCCCTGAATTGAATGTTGATGGTGAGATGCAGTTAGATGCAGCAATCATTCCTGAAGTTGGTTCTAAAAAAGCTCCAGGTTCTAAGGTAGCTGGTAAAGCTAATACTCTTATCTTCCCTGACCTACAGGCTGGTAACATTGGTTACAAACTTGTTCAAAGATTGGCTGGTGCTGAAGCTTATGGCCCTATTTTACAGGGTTTTGCTCATCCTGTATCAGACCTTTCAAGAGGATGCAGTGTTGAAGATATCGTAGTTACTTGTTCATTAACACTAGCTCAAGCTGCGGAAGAAACTAATTAATTAGTAATCTACAACTTGTAGAAAAAGAAGAACTTCGGTTCTTCTTTTTTTTTGTCTTTAGAACAAATTCTATTTGGGCATAAAAAATGGTCACCTTTTTGTGACCATCTGTCTGTTAGCGTTTATTGCGTTAAACAATTTTATTTGCTCGTTAAATTATTATGTAAGTATTATATAAGGTGCAATTATTAATAATGCTGCAAATACTGTTATTATGTTTTTCATTTGATTCACCCTGTCATTTTGTTTTTTTTTGTAATTACATAGTAAGATATAGTATATAAAATGTCAACACTAACATAAGTTTAAAAATCGACCTCAATTAAAAACCCTTAATTATATACAAACAACCTATTTACGTTATTTAACTTTTACAAACATTTGTCATATGTATTAAATACAAGATGTATTCATATAAAAAAATTCCCTGTAAAAAACAGGGAACATCAATCAATTGTTATGATTTATATTAATTCTTTGCATCAATTGCATTTTTAATAGCAGTTGATAGAGCTATAAATTCATCAAAACCAAGTTTTTCACCTCGTACACCTTCATCAAGTCCACTTTCTTTTATAGCTTCTAAGGTAGCATCCTTACCAATGATCTTACCAGTTTTACCACCCAAAAGATTATTTCTCAATGTTTTTCTTCTTTTTGAAAAACTATCTCTAATTACCATCATGAAAGTCTGACGAATATCATCTGATACTCTAGGCTTATCTAATTTGGTCATCATGATAACACTGCTTGTTACTTTTGGAACAGGATAGAATGCTCCATTGTTGATATCCATTGTAATTCGTGTATCATAATCCATCTGTGCTAAAAGAGAGAATGAAGAGTAAAGTTTTGATCCAGACTTTGCTTCCAATCTCTGTGCAACTTCTTTCTGCAATGTGAAAACCATTTTATTTGGAAGACATTGATTTTCAAGAAGTTTTGCAATACAAACAGAACCGACATTGTATGGAAGATTTCCACAGATTACATCAGGGACACCTTCTTTTTCATATTCAATTGGCCAAGTTTTTAAAGCGTCACCTTCTACAAGAGTAAAGTTTTCATCATCACCAAATGCAGCTCCTTCCAAAATTCTACAAAATCCATGATCTATCTCAAAGACTTTTAGCTGCGCTCCACTATCAATCAGCAAAGAAGTAATTGCACCAAGTCCTGGTCCAATTTCCCAAACTCTTGAATCCTTATTTATTTCCATTAAAGCTACAATTCTTTTTCTAACATCATTTGATAATAAAAAATTTTGTCCAAATTTTTTACTCATAGCAAGTCCATTTTCTTCAAGCACCTGCATTATTGCATTTGGGGAATCGTATGGAAAGTTCCAACTCATATATTCTTTGTCTCCTGTATCGTATAATGACCATAGAATACATATACAAAGCCCAAGCGGTCAATAGTGTAATGAAATATACTTCAAATCCGCTTTGGCCACTATAAAAGGTTGGAAGATAAAGAGGTACCTTGATTCCAAAATTAAACAATGAAGCCAAAAGATGCTCCAAATAGTCTATTTTATCATTTAAATATGGCTTTAGATAATTGAGCACATTCACAACCAATAGCAATATGGCCCTAAATACACTTCCATAAAAGTTAAAATTCAGCAAATAAAGAACCATATTTAATAAAATTGTCACAATTAAAAGCAACAGTGAAATAAACATTGAAGCAGAAATCAGCAAAGATCCAATTGGGGCCACAGCAAGAGATGCAATACTCCAATCACCTCCAAAGAGTTTTCCAAGCGGATAGGAGACAGTCAATGCAACAGCAGTTGAAAGAAACATGGATACAATTCCTCTAGATTTTTCAAAGAAAAGATTCAAAACAGAAAGAGATGCAATAATAGAGTAACTCAAGACCATTCCAATTTCTAATATGGAGAATCCAAAAAATAGAAGTTGAAATGACATGGATAGAGTGAATACAATTTCTTTTTTCAATTTCTTGTCATCAATAAACAGAGACAGAACATACATAAAAAGAGCTCTGATGAGACTAGAAAGAGCACCTGCAACAAATACAAATAGAAATGGAAAGATTATGGAGAGCCTCTTACCTATAACTTTCCCTCCTCTCTTATTTCTCAAAAGAAAAACAATCAAAAAAGAAAAAAAAGAAGAGATGTAAGAGAGATGCATTCCAGATAATGCAAGAAGATGAGAGCAACCAACTCTAAGGGCACTTTCCTTGAAAATAAAACCATCAGAATCACACTGTCCTAGAAGTAAAAGTCTTGCTAAAGTTGATTTGATATTTCGAAATATATAATTCTGTAATTCATGTCGCTTTACTCTTATTTGCCACTTGATGTTCTCTAAAGTAAGATTTATATCTTTCTTTTCAAAGGAAAAATAGCGCTTGGTAGAAAAGGCCTTCACACCATCTGCCTTAAAGAAATCCAATTCATCATCATAATAAGTATTGCATCTGATAAAACTTGTTTTCATCAAATCATAGTTCTCTTTTGATAAAACAGTCATCTCACCACTGTATGAAATAGAAGTATCTGACCTAAGAAATACTCTTGAACATTTTATTTTGATAATAAAATTCCCACTTTTTGTTTCACTTACATCATTTAAAACAGATCCTTCTACTCCTATTACCTCACACTCTCTGCAAGGAAGAGGTGCATGATAATTTGAAGCACATGTAAAAGTCAGTAGGTACATTGAAAATAGAAAAGAACATACAATCCAGATTTTGATGCAATTAAAAGATGAGAAGACAACCAAAAAAGCAAATACCACAGAGGAAAGAAGAACAAAAAGCCAAGGTTCATATAGAATCTCATCATTTGTATATCCAAATACAAGAAGCATTGAAGAATATACATAAATATAAATCTTAAAATTGAACAAAAAAGTTGAGCATTTAGAATTTCTAAATGCATCAACAAATATCTTAGGATTTAATAGCTCTCTACATTTTATATTGCATTTCATCACAATAGATATAATGAAAAATACAATACATTTGCATCAATCTAGAAAGCCAGCTGTTTTCATTCTGTACTCTTTAAGCACAATCAAAAGAGTCAGTAGAGGCAGATCAATTTTTGCATCTCTGTCCAACTGAACAAGTTTTGAGCTCAGAGCCTCGTCACTTTTATTTTCCAATCGAATTGATTCAACAAGATTGAAATATTTCTTCATTTCAGGTTTGAGAGTGAATACATACTGATTAAAATATGTTCTCAACTGGCTGATGAAAGAATCATCCATATCATCAAATTTCAACTCTTCTAGATTTATATTATCAACATTTAAAAGACGGTCACTCAGATCAATATTCTCAAGGGATCTAAGATTATCAAGATATGCCTCTATAATAGAAAGGCCTTCCAATTCTTTAAATTCAGCATTACCAACTTCTCTTTTAATTTCAAGTTTCTTTTTATTGGTAATTGGACCTTTTTTATCTTTTTTAGATATGTAATACCACATAGCAACTGTAGCAAGTGTGGAACCAACCAACTCATCTAGCATTGGAATTGGGTCTCTTATTACCAAAGACATAAAGAAATAAACAACAAGAAATGTCAGAGCACATACCAAAAGACGTGGGAAATATCTTTTTTCTTGAATCCAAAGTTCAACACTGTTATCCACAGCCTTGTAGGTATAAAGACGAGCATCATCTCTTTCGCTCTCACTAGCTGCACCACTTATATAGAATACAACCTGCTCCTCACCTTCTTTAGAACCTATAGTCTTATCATTGAAAAAAGATGTTAGAACAAAGTTCTTAACTCTATCCCTTACAATATATATATTTGCCATATAGCCCCCTTGATTCTTCATTGTATCGCCTTATGATTTGAAAAACAACAAAAAACTTAATAACTAAAAGATACATACTATTTAAAAGAAAAGCAAAATTACGAGCCAATTATAAAATTCTTCAGATCTACAACTGTATCTAAGACTGGCTCTTCAAGCTTTATCAGATCACTTTTATCTCTGTAACCCCAGCTGACAAGAGCCAATTGACATCCTGCATTCTTAGCAGTTCTATAATCAACTTCACTATCGCCAACATAGAGAAGATCTTCAATTTTTATATCATATCTATAAGCAAAGTTAATGACATTGGTAGGATCTGGCTTTCTACTCTCTTTTGTTGTCATCCCTTGTACTGAAGAAAAATTTATTCCAGCAAAGACTTCATTTGCTATTTGTTTTACAAGTGAATCATCTTTATTTGAAAGGATTCCAAATGGAATTTCAAGACAGTTCAAAAGGTCAACAATCCCATCGTATGGCTTGCAATATTTAGTCGCATTATTTTTATAGTAATCCATCAACTCATTATATGCATCATCTAATTCAGGGAGAGTGTATTCATATCCCTGTTTATCAAATGCCTTTTTTAGGGCATTCAAAAGTCCACTTCCAACTATCTCCCGAGTCTCTTTATCATTGAGTTCTTTTACATTTCTATTCTTAAGAGGAACATTAATTGAAGCGGTTATATCACTCAAAGTAAACAAAATTGTACCATCTAAGTCAAACAAGACGCCCTTATACTTTTTATCTTCATTTTTCATATAAAAACATTATTATAAACTTACGATTTAACGTCAAGGTTTTGACAATAAAACAAAAAAAACGTATTCTCAAGGTATGAATACAATCACTATAAAAGATGGCAAAGAGAAGCAATTATTAAGCCATCACCCTTGGGTTTTTTCAGGTGCTATTGATGAAGTAAATGCACCTTCAGCTTCTATTGTTAAAGTTTTAACATCAGATTTAAGTTTTCTAGCTTGGGGCTGGTATGATAAGGACTCTCATATACCCGTCCATCTTTTAAGTTGGAATGAAGATGAAGTTATTGATGACACTTGGTGGATCAACACTGTAAAGAAGAGTGTCTTAAGAAGAAAGCAATTCTTTACTGATGCAAATGGCGATACAAACTGTTTCAGAATTATTTTTTCTGAAGCTGATATGATTCCAGGAATCACAGCCGATGTATATGGCAAGATGATAAGAGTAATTATCAGTGCAAGAGTTGCATGGGATCATAAAGACCTATTTGCAAAAGCTCTTGATGATTTACTTCATCCTGAAGTTATTGTTATCACAACAGATAAATCATATACACATGTTGAAGGTCTGAAAGAAACTACATTATTCTTTAAGAATGGTGAATATTTCACTCCAGATGGCAAATTAGATAATGTTTATTTCAAAGAAAATGATTTAATTTTTGAAGTTGCTCCAGGTAGCGGACAAAAAAGTGGCTTCTACTGTGATCAAAGAGATAACAGACAACGTATAGAGAAATACTGTAAAGGTGCTACAGTGCTTGATGGTTGCTGCTATACAGGTGCATTTACAATGCATGCTCTAAGAGCTGGTGCAAAAAGTGTTGATAGTTTTGATAGCAGTGATCCTGCTTTAAGACAACTTCTTAGGAATATCCACATAAACCAAAACAGCAACAAACTTCCTGAAAATTCAAGAGAGAAAGTTACAACCAAAGTTTGTAATATTTTCCAAGAATTGAGAGTTATTGAAAAAGACTATTATGATGTGATGATTTTGGACCCACCAAAACTTGCAATGAAGAAGAGTCAAGTTGAAACAGCTTCTAGAGCTTATAAAGATATGAACCGTCTTGCTATGGAAAAGATAAAAGATGGTGGTATAATAGCTACATTCTCTTGTTCCGGTGGTGTTGATTTAGCACTTCTAAGAACAATTCTTGCATGGAGTTCTATGGATAGCAAAGTTGAAATTCAAATACTTGAGACTTTAACTGCACCAAGTGATCACCCAGTTAGATTATCATTCCCAGAAAGTGAATACCTCTGTGGATACATAATCAAAGTTATAAAATAACAAATAGAATCAAACAAATAAACACTCACCTTCATTTATATAGGGTGAGTGTCTTTATTGTATCTAATTAATATGAAAATCAGAATTAATTTTCATAAATTTGTAAATATACAACAGATTCAACTTTTTCTCCAGATGAAAAAGTTCCTGATGATAAATTATTGATTTCATCAAGGGTTTTAGCACTCCATGTGAATTTAAAATTCATTATTTCAGTATTGATATAACCTGGCTCTGAATATAACCTGAAACCAGAGTATTTTAATGAATCATTGTTTTTAGGATTTTTAAAATAACCAGTATTTGAATTATAGTAATTCATTGAATATTTATCACTGTTATTGATCAAATTATAACTTAAACTAATATTTTGACCTGTATGTTTTGAAGGATCAGAAACAGAATACCATTCGGTACCATAATCTATATATATCAGATAAGAGCTTGCTGTATCTTCATTTGAAAGATAGTGTATAGAAAAAGTTTCAGTTGTTTCATTTGATGTAATATCATAAATATCTGTTTCATACTCATTCACTGAAGGATTGGTGTAGTTACTACCATAACTTTCAATATTGCTGCCATTTTCTGCTGTAATTGTAAATGTAGTTATTATTCCTGGATCATATGTAGCAATTATAGGTAACTCAATTAAATTACCATTTACACTTGCTCCATCTATTCCACCTGAATCCAGACTTACGTCTGAATAAAAGTTTGTAGTCGCAGCAAAGATTGCACCTGCAGAGGTTAATAGTAATATCATTAATAGTGTAATTTTTGTTTTTGTTTTCATATATTTTCCTGTTATGATAAAGTTATCAGTTTGTCATACTTATGTCAATACTTACATCTTTTTACCAAATTATCTAATTTCATTATTATTCGACTTTCGATTCTAAATATTAAAGTACAATCTTTGATACTTACCATGCTTTATTATACGACCAAAGTTATATATAAAACAAGTCAATAATTGGCATATATCAAAATACAAAAAAAAACCTATTTTTATATAAATAAAAAGGAACAAATATATACCTTTTTTTCTTGATCACCGATATGAATATCTTGATGTATTTTTAAATAGGTAGTAAAGATACTTAGACTTAAGTATTAAAAATGCATTGAAATCAATCAAAATATTGAAACTCCAAAATAATTGGTTATAGATAATAAGCACTTAATTAAAAATCTATTAATAATTTGCAGAAAACATTTTTCTCAACTTTAATAAGATAATTTAATGGTATTTTTAAGGCTTTATAAACATCATTATCTACATATATAATATTGTAGATAAATCGTTAATCTATACAAAAAACTTATAATGTCTGTGTTTGCATCAGTACTTATGTCATGAAATTACATTCACAAGTTATTTATTTCAAAATTAATTATTATGTAATTAAGGCATATTGTATAATTACATTAACATTCATTATGTATTTTGTGTATTATTTCTCTCATATCAATACAATATCATACTAATTAGATTGACAGCCCATATCATTATACCTAATATTTGATTATGAAAAGAAAAAAAACAAAACTAATTACACTAGCATTACTAACTTTAATAATTCCTCTAAGTTTATTTGCTACTACTACAACATATAATTACTTCTCTTATTCCTACACAAGAGAAAGTTCTTATGACTTAGAAAAAATCTACATAGAGGACGCATATACATCAGAATACAACACGAATGGAGATGACCCTGGTTATTTCTTCGGTTACTATATGGGACAAGTTGTTTTCGATTTTAACGAAGGAAGTAGCAGCAGTAGCTACACAAATTCTAAAAAAATATTAAGATCAGATAACCATGGTTCTTACGGAACTAACTACAACAGCTATAACTATCCAAGTTATATAATTGACCAGTCAGGAAATAAATCATCCATTACGATTTACGCAGAAATCACCAAGAAATCATCTACCGGAACAATTAAATCACAGAAATGGTACGAGCTATCTGCTATGTGGTACAACACTTTTACAGGTTATCCTGAAACATATACAGATTCTTATACAATTGATTATTATTTTGTAATAGATAACTATGAAATATTGGATTACAATGAAGATTTGACACTGATCCTTCCTTCATATTCTAGAACTAACCTAACTCCTAGATTTATTCTATATAATAACTGGAGTTCTGTAAAATATATAGATGACCCAATATTAACAAACTCTTCTTCCTTCAATGTAGGACAAATTGATGAATCATCATTCATCGATGCATATACTTTAGACATAGAGTTTGAAAAGCTATTCAATGATAGCACCACAGATTTTTTTGATGGGGATAAACATGATTATTATTCATTAACAATCAATTCATACCTTTATAATCAGGCTGTAGATAAAGATTTCGATGTTGCACTTCAAGTTAGCAGTGACCATAATTTCCAGCTGTACTTAGATGATGATGATAATGCATCAAGCGATGAGAAAATATCTTATGACCTATATTTAAAATATATGGGTTCCTCAACAGGTGCTTATAGTTATGCCCCCGTCAGTAATAATGAAATATTTTTAATAACAAACATCAATACTTATTCCGCTGCAAAAACACTTTATCTTACAACACAGAGTGATAACGCTATTGCAACATATAACACTAAAGGTACATATCAAGATACTGTATATCTAAACTTCATAACTGAAGGATGGCAGAACTCAGCTTCTTTCTATGACACTCTCATTGATTTAAATTAGTTTTCTTTTCACATTTATAAAGAGGTATAATATCAATTATGCCTCTTTTTTGTATCCTCCTACTAAATATAATAATATGTTGTATATCCAGAATAACTACATATATTATATTAATTCAAACATTCTTAAATGACCGACAGTAATTTGTAATGACACACCTAAAAAGTCAAATAAAATACAAATCCCACTAATTCTCTGTTATGATTATAAGTAACTACACCAAACCAAAGGAGAGAAATAATGGGATGTGCATATAATACCACAAATTCAATGTGTCTTGGAAGATATTTTACATATTAAGAAAGAATCAGTTTAGAAGCTTACTTATTAGGTCATAGCCATTATGAAAAGATTGTTAATAAATCAACTTTAGCATCTATTTTTCATAAAAGTAGAAGAACAATACAGAGAGAAATTCAGAGAGGTTTAGTAATTCATCAAAGAAGCGAAATACCCTTTGAAGTTAAAGAATATAATGCAGAGTATGCTCAGAATTTAGCTGTCTCTAACTACAGTGCTAAAGGTCCAGATTTAAAAATAGGACATGATAGAATTCTTGAAAAAGCTATAAATCACTATGTAAAAGATTTGAAATATAGTCCATATGCAATTATAGCAACATTCAATAAATGCGGTTGGCCTTCAAATACCAGGGTATGTGAGAAAACACTATATAACTATATTAATGATGAAGTGTTAGATGATTTAAATTCTAATGATTTATTATTAAGAGGCAAAAGAAAAAAGGCTTCTGGTAAGCCTAAAAGGCACTCTAGAGCTTTTGCTGCCGCACATAGCATAACTCAAAGACCAGCTGAAGTAGCAACGCGTGAGACGATAGGACACTGGGAAGGTGATTGTGTAGTTGGACCGAAAGGAGATAGATCTACAAGTTTATATACCATGACAGAACGTTCTTCTAAATTGGAAATTATAAGAAAAATTGATAGCAGGAAAAAGACTGAAGTTGTTAAAGTTTTAAACACTTTAGAAAAAAGTTCTGGATCTGGAAAGTTTAGAAATATGGTTAAAACAATAACTTATGATAATGGAGTAGAATTTTCAGATGGGGAGGGAATGATGAAATCAGTACTTACAAAAGGTTCGAGATGTGATGTTTACTATGCTCATCCTTATAGTTCTTTTGAACGAGGAACCAATGAAAACCACAATGGTATTATTAGAAGATTTATTCAAAAGGGAACTGATATTACAGATATAAATAAAAGAAAGATAAGAGAGATTCAGGATTGGATGAACAATTATCCAAGAAAGAGTTTAAATGGATTAACTCCTATAGAAAAAGCTCATGAAATGTGGGGCAAGGATTTTAAGCTTCCTGCTTTTCTAGAAAAGCAGGAAGGTATTCCAAAATAAATGTGACATTTAACCTTACAGGGAATCAACGTCAATAGAGATGAAATCAAAAACGGAATATAAATTAGATAAAATTATTGTTGATAGTGCTGAGCAAAAAAAAGAATAATCAAACGAAATATTCTAAAAATGCGTAATATTAATAAGATGCTAGGTGTTACAAAAATTTGTAAAAAGTACAACTATCAACTTTTTTATTTTTCGCGTCATTTAGAATTGGTTTTTTTTAATGATTTAAATCCTATTGAAGAGAATAAAACTAAAAATGCTAGCTTATTTGCAAAAAAAGCTTCATCAGAATTCA
>JBFHKM010000001.1:0-64439 GCA_041595335.1 Sphaerochaetaceae bacterium | reverse complement strand
TTCTCAAGCATGAGTGATAGCATAAAACTTGAAATGGATATGGACCAGATTAAAGAATTGATTCAAGAAAAAATCAATGAAAAGGTAAATGAAAAATTTGGATTCAAACGACATGAATTAATAAACAAAATTACAATATTAGATAAGTCTTTTGAAATTGGTAGTGAGTTAAGTGCCAAACAAGAATTGAAGAGATTTGTGATTGAGCAGAAGTACAGACAATTGATTGAAAGGATGTATGCATTCTAATTGAGGCTCATGAACAGTTGTAAAAAAAGAAAGCTTGAATGGCAACATTCAGGCTTTCTATGTTCAAAACGTTCCATCTCATTTATATTGGACAATAAATAATAGGAAATTGATATATATTGTAAATATTACATAATTTAGTTATATGTCAAAATAAGTAATAATTTATAATGTAGTTATTCATAACTAGTTACTAAAATATGCTTTTAAATTGGTGGTATGAGGGTTTTAATATAAATAAAGCTTGAATATGACTTCAACGTATTATATATTTTTGTAAAGGGTAAATTGATGATTCAAATAATAGGAACGAAAAAATGCAAGGAAACTGCAAAAGCAGTTAGAGCTTGCAAAGAACGAAATATACCATTTCAATTGGTAGATCTCAATGAAAGAGAGCTGTCAAATGGGGAATGGAGCAATATTTTTCAACATTATGATGCAGATGAACTGGTAGATAAAAACAGTAAGATATATAAAAAGAAAGGCTATTCATACATGGAATATGATAGTGAGGAAGAGTTGATAGAAAATCCATTGATGCTGAGCACACCAATACTCAGACAAAAAGGAAAAGTACATCAGGGATTTGATCTAGGCATTATTGAAGAATGGAGTAAGAACTAATGGAATTATTTCACGCAGTTTTGAGCTCTGGTTCAATAGGCAATTGTTATGTCTTTTATGATGGTGATACAGCTATTTTGATCGACCAAGGATTCAGTTTGATTGAATTAAGAAGACGTCTTTCAAAAGTACATGTACCGATGGACAAAGTCAGTGCAGTTTTCTTGACTCACTTTCATCCAGATCATTCAAAAGGACTTGGAGTCATTTCAAGAAAACTTTCCACGCCACTGTTCATAAATGAAAAAGCTATAGAAGGTGAGCAGAAGGTATTTGAGAAGTTGAATCTCCCACCATTGTGTGTGAATCCTATACAAGTAGGACAGATAACAAATGTTGGAAAATTTCAAATTACAGCTTTTGCTACCAGTCATGATAGCAAAGGTTCTGTTGGATATTATATACAAAATAATGGCACAAACTGCACTGTAATAACAGATACTGGTGTGGTTGATGAAACAATGAAAGATTTTGCAGGAAATAGTGATTATCTATTTTTGGAAGCAAATTATGATAAACATATGTTAATCAATGGACCATATCCACAGTTCTTGAAGAAGAGAGTTGATGGAAATTGGGGGCATCTTTCAAATGATCAAGCATTTGATTTTATTAAAGATAGCGAATTTCACGGAAAGGGTGTATACTTTGTGCACTTATCAAGTAATAACAACAGTGTAGACATTGTTGATGAAATGGCAGATGAATGTTTATCTGGCATGAATTATATAACTTGTCCACGTGGTGAATTGATTGTTACAAGTGAGGAAAAAATTGAGTACTAAGAAAAAGGCTAAGAAATCAAAAAAAGCAAAACGAATGGAAGTAATGAGTTACAAGAAATGTCTTGCAATCAAACGACCCGATGGTCTGAGAATGCGATGTGTTGATAAATTCACTATGGCTTCTGTTTTGCGCTGCACGGTAAGCAGAAACTTCAAAAAGCCATTTATGAGTATTTATAAAGATGATGAAGTTATCACCTATGGTAAGTTTAATTTCATGGTTCAAAATATAGCAGCCTTTCTGATAAAAGAAGGTGTCAAAAAATACGATAAAGTTGCAATCATTGGAGAATCATGTCCAAACTGGATGATGACATATTTTGCCTTAACAACTCTAGGTGCAATTGCTGTTCCAGTATTACCTGATTTTTCTAAAAAAGAGATGCTCAAGATTTTGGAACACAGCGAAGCTAAAGGTGCTATAGTTGCTTCAAAACATTTTGAAAAAATCACTGAATATGTAGAAGAAAATAGTGATCTGATCATTCGATTGGATGATCTATTCCACATTCCTACAACTATCTTAAAAGAACTTAAAAAAAGCTCAGAATTTAACTTTGCAGCCGGTATTGATACCAAACGTTACAAGAGAAAGATGGCAGATGATAAGAAAATAGCAGAGATGGAAAAAGAAGTATTGGAAGACGATGTTGCCTCTATCATATACACAAGTGGAACAACAGGTACAAGTAAGGGTGTTTTATTGACTCACAAGAACCTTGTTTGGAATGCTGATGTAAGCAGCGATGGTTATGTTAAAGTACGTTCAAGAGATAAGTTCTTATCAATACTTCCTGTAAGTCATGTATACGAATTCACAGAAGGCCAATTGCTTATGATGATGAATGGTGCAAGAATTTACTTCCTTGGAAAACCACCAGCACCAAGTATCTTGTTACCAGCTTTGAATGAAATAAAACCTCAGATATTGTTATCTGTTCCATTGCTTATGGAGAAGGTTTACAGATCTGCTGTAATGCCTACACTTAAAAACAATAAGACTGTAAAAAAACTTATAAAATTCCCATTAACACGTGGAGCTACTTACAAACTAATTGGTAGAAAATTGAAAGTCGCATTTGGTGGACGGGTTAAATTCTTCGGACTAGGTGGTGCACCTCTTGATAGTGAGGTGGAGAACTTCTTATATAGAGCAAGATTCCCTTATGCAGAAGGATATGGTCTGACAGAAACATCTCCACTTATTGCTGGATGTTCTGCAAAACACAGTGACCATGTTAAAAAGACAATAGGTAAACTTGTTCCAAATACAATTGTAAAGATCAACAATCCTGATCCCAAAACTGGTGTAGGTGAGATCTTTGTGAAAAGTCCAAGTGTAATGAAAGGCTATTATAAAAATGAAGAACTTACTAAAGAAGTGATGACTGAAGATGGATTCTTTAAAACTGGCGATCTAGGTGTTTTTGATAGAAGAAAACGTCTGGCACTTAAGGGACGTTCAAAGACTATGATTTTAGGTTCTGGTGGTGAAAATATCTATCCTGAATCAATTGAAAGTCTGTTGAACAACCAAGAATTTGTTCAGGAATCTTTGGTAGTACCTGATGGTTCAGGTCTCATGGCATTGATTAAAATCGATATTGATTCTTATGCAAAAATCTCAAAATTATCTGTTGAGGAAGCTCAGGCAAGTGCAATCGAGTACATCAACAAATTGAAGAGAGATGTTAATAAAGAATTGAACTCATTTTCTAGGATACAGGATGTATCTCTGCAGGAAGAACCTTTCAAGAGAACTCCCACTCAAAAAATCAAACGTTTTATTTATTCCAAAACCGGAAAAGATAAAAAAGACAATGAAAATGATAAATAAAGTTATTTAACTATAAAAATACCATTAAAAAAGAAAGAAATTATTTAGTTTCTTTCTTTTTTTACTTTAATAATGTTATCTCTTTTTTTATAATGAATTAAACACAAACCGGGAGAAATTAATACATGTCGAATGCAGATATAAGAATTAAGAATTATGAGAGTCTTGTCTCACCAGGAGAATTGGCCAAGAGCCTTCCTGTACCGCCAGAAGCTGCTGCTAAAATAGAAGAGAGCCGTAAGATTGTAAATTCAATTTTAAAAGGCGAAGATGATAGACTTCTAGCAATTGTTGGACCTTGCTCAATTCATGATCCAATTGCAGCTATGGAATATGCTCAAAAATTAAAAGGATTATCAGACAAAATCTCAGATAAGATCTATATAGTCATGCGAACTTACTTTGAAAAGCCAAGAACCGTTGGCGGTTGGAAGGGATTGATCATAGATCCTGATATGGATCAAAGCTATGATATTCAAAAAGGTCTGACCACTGCAAGAAAACTATTGATTGATATAGTTTCATTGGGGCTCCCTGTTGGATGTGAAGTACTGGATCCTGTTGTTCCTCAATACATTGATGAACTCATGAGCTGGTCTGCTATTGGAGCAAGAACTACAGAAAGTCAAACTCATAGAAACATCTCAAGTGGACTGTCAGTTCCTGTTGGGTTCAAAAACAGTACCAATGGTGGTGTCATCAATGCAATCAATGCTATAAAAAGTGCCAAATTACCAGCTGCATTTATTGGAGTTGATAGAAATGGCCAGACATCTGTAATAAGAACTACAGGCAATGACTGTGGCCATTTGATTCTACGTGGTGGCGATAAGGGACCTAATTACTATGAAGATGAGGTTGAGCATGCAAAACAACTGCTGTTGAAAAATGGCGTTGAACCATCAATCATAATTGATTGCTCCCATGCAAACTCTGGAAAAAAATTCTACAGACAGGCAAGAGTGCTGCGTTCTGTAGTGGATCAGGTACTGTGGGGTGATAAATCTATCAGAGGACTGATGATTGAAAGCAATCTTCATGAAGGCAATCAAGAGATAGGTGAAGATCTAACAAAATTGAAATATGGAGTTTCAGTTACAGATGAATGCATCTGCTTTGAAGAGACAGAAAGAATACTTATAAAAGTTGATGATTTACTTGTTAGAGCAGAAAGAGATGAAACTTTAACAAGACCATTATAAAAGGAGAAGGATATGAATGCATTGGTATGCCTTGCAGAAGGCTTTGAAGAAGTTGAAGCTATAACACCAATTGATATACTCAGAAGAGCAGAAATTGATGTTACTGTAGCAGGAGTTGGAAGTACAGTTGTAGTGAGTGCACACAACATTCCAATCACAGCAGATAAAAAGATTGAAGATTGCAATGAATCTTATGATATCATAGTTCTTCCAGGCGGAATGCCAGGAGCTGCAAATCTTTCAAAAGATTTTGAAGTTGTAAGAAGAGTCATCAATACAGCTCAAACTGGTTGGGTATGTGCAATATGTGCTGCTCCAGCTGTTGTTCTAGGAAATACAGGAATACTTGAAGGAAAAGATGCAGTGTGCTATCCAGGAATGGAAGCTGCAGCACCAAATGTAAAGTTCTTGAGAGATGAAAGATGTGTTGTATCTGATAATGTTATAACAGCTCAAGGTCCAGGAGTTGCAACAGAGTTTGCTCTTAAGATTGTAGAATGTGCAATATCTAGAGATAAGAGTGAAGAGATTGCAAAAGATTTTTTAGCAAAAATTTAAAATAAAATAGATTCACTGAAATATAAAAACCACTGTATTTTATGAGAAATCCATATTTTGGATGACCTCATCAATCAGTGGTTTTTTTTGACTAAGATATCTTTCTTAGCATATTAACAAGCATCTTTCCTCTTTTGTTGGATCCATACATGCAACAGAAGTTCTTTGAAGCTTCTTTGACTGTTATTAAAGGATTGCTCTGTCTTAAAAAATATAGGTGAGTGGCTAATTTGAAATATAGAATCTCTTTTTTCTCTTTAGGAAAACTTACATCAAAATCCCAACTATATATGGCAGTGTAAATGGGGAAGAAAACTTCATTTTTATAGCTCTCTACTGTTTCACACCAAGAAGGTTGTCTTTTAAGTTTTAATCCTAGAAAGTATCTATGTGAAGTGACATGTTCCTGAATTTGTTTTGCACTTGATTCAGAAAACAAGCCATTGGTTTTATTCGTGAGTTGCTGTATAAAATCTTTTGGACAACATGAATATGTCATTTATTAATTCCTCTGTTCATTTGAATACCCCCTCAAATCTGTCTCCATATTGAATATATAGAGAATCGTTCATTTTGAAAAGGCTTGAACCATGAAAATAGGTGATAGTTATACTCTCAACAGAATATATTTTTAAAATCTTTAAATAATTCGATTGCAGATATAGAAATAAAAAATTATAAAATTTGATAATTATTTATTGATGTATGAAATACTTACTTAACAAATAAATAGTAATATATTACTTATATGTATTTGTATAAAAATACATGCAAAATTGCATTAAATAATTATAGTGATGTTATATATTTTTTGGGGTTACTTTTTTAAAAACTATGTAATTTTTGATGGAAAAGAGGTATAAATAGAGTATAAAATTTTGAAGGAGTTCTTGTTTTATGCTAATTAATAATTTTTCACAAGCCATTGGAAATACTCCACTTGTTAGAATAAATAGATTGAATTCAACAAAAGCAAATATCTTTGCTAAAGTTGAATCAATGAATCCATTATCCTCTGCTAAAGATAGAGCAGCTCTTTATATGATAGAAGAAGCAGAAAAAAGAGGAGATCTTCAAAAAGACTCTATTATAGTTGAACCAACAAGTGGTAATACAGGTGTTGGTCTGGCATATATAGCTGCAATAAAAGGATACAAGACGATATTCACCATGCCAAGTTCTATGAGTGTGGAAAGAAGAAAGCTGTTGAAGGCATTTGGAGCACAGATAATATTGACTGATCCAGATAAAGGAATGACAGGAGCAATTGCAAAAGCCAATGAATTGGCTCAAAAAGATGAAAAAATATTCATTCCACAGCAATTCAACAATCCAGACAACCCTTTATCACATTACAAAACTACAGGACCTGAAATATATAGAGATTTGGATGGTGAGGTTGATATATTCATATCTGCAGTAGGAACTGGTGGAACACTCTCTGGATGCGCTAGATACTTAAAAGAAAAAAAAGCTGATATTCTTGTGATAGCTGTAGAGCCATCAACTTCTGCCGTAATTTCAGGGGATAAGGCTGGAAAACATGATATTCAAGGTATTGGCGCAGGTTTCATTCCCAATAATTTAGATATGAAACTCATTGATGAGGTTTTGAAAGTGACAACAGAAAAAGCTTATTCAACATCCAGAGATATTGCCAAAGAAGAGGGGATTTTGGTTGGAATTTCATCTGGTGCAGCATTGGCAGCAGCGATTGAAGTAGGAAATCGACCTGAGAATAAAGATAAAAAGATAGTTGTGATTTTCCCAGATACTGGTGAGAGATATCTCTCTACAGCGTTATTTGATTAATTGAGGTACAATAATGAGTTTGATGATTGAAAACACCCTGTTCTGTGGTCAGAGTTTTTCTTGGAGACACAATGATGACAGCACATTCAGTGCAGTTCTGGAAAACGAGATACATACAATAAAAGAAGGGCAGAGTGAATTCTCTCCTTTCTTGAATTCGTATCTAGACAATGAATACAATTACAAAGATGCAATGATTGAGATGTCAAAAATTGATCCCATCCTAAAAAATGCTATTGATGAATGTGGAGAGCTCCATATTTTGAATCAAGATCTTTGGGAGACTGTTTTTGGTTTCATCCTATCTCAGAACAACAATATAAAAAGAATTGAAGGTCTGTATGATAGAACTGCACGAACTTTTGGAACAAAAATTAAGGATGATTATTATTCATTTCCTCGTCCATCCCAACTCAAGGGTGTGACTGAGAAAGATTTACGCGAATTGGGTGTTGGCTTCAGAGCATCATATCTACTTGATGCAATAAATAGAGCCGATGATATTTTGAGCATTGACCAAATGAGCGATGAGAAAGCTGATAAAATATTGCAGGATACAAGAGGCATTGGTCCCAAGGTGAGTGCATGCATACGACTTTTTGGGCTTCATAACTTTGAAGTGTTCCCAAAAGATGTGTGGGTCAAAAAAATAATGAAAACATGGTTTCCTGGAAAAGATGAATCGTATTTTGCACCTTACCAAGGTCTAGCTCAAGAATACCTTTTTTTATATGCAAGGACACATGGAATAGAGGATGAGTAAGATTAAAAATAATAAAAACAAGATCAGCGGTTGTGAAGAATTGAATTTTGATAATTTAACAAAAGTAGAAAATTTGATTTCATACATAGATGCAAAAGAATTTGATGACAAATGTATTGAAGGCATTCTACTGAAAGAAAATGAGTGCAGCAATGGAATTTTCTCTCATTTCAACTTCAATGAAGTCATCTTTATGAAGTGCAATTTTCAAAATTGTAATTTTGCAAATGCTTTCTTCAACAACTGTAGCTTCTTATCATGTGATTTCTCAGGAAGTTCATTTGATTCTGGATATTTTGATAAGATAAAAATTGAAGAGAGTAAGCTCAGTGGTTGTGTCTTCAATGATGCCAAATTAAACAATGTGATTATTGAAGAATCAAATTTCCTTTATGCAAATTTCATGGAAACAACTCTGCAGGATGTATCAATTGACAGATCAGCATTTGTAGAGTCTTTTTTTGATGAGTGCAAGCTAAAGAATCTAGTTTTAGAAGGAGTTGATTTTACCAAGGCAGAGTTTTTTAAAACAAAACTCAGTAAGATAGACTTCAGGAAATCAACAATCGACAACATAAGATTTTCTGATACACATGTTGAAATTGTGGGTATGATTGTTGATACCTTTCAAGCAGCCTCTCTTGCAGAATGCCTTGGTATAAAGATCTTGAATTAAGAAGAGAAGTTTATATACTTGATTGCATCGACTGTTGATATTCCATTTCTAACAGCACTCTTATTCAATTTTGTTGTGATGAGTGTTTGATGGCATAGAGTATCAGCATATTTGATTGCGTTATCTATGGACTCTTTATTTAGAATTTTTGCTATCAGTGCTGATGTAAACAGATCTCCGCAACCTGGATAATTCAAGTTGAGATTTTCATTGGCACATAAATTTTTTCTATTGTTCTCACAGTAAGCAGTATAATACTTATCATCACCTTCTATTGATAAGCTAGTTATCACAGAGACTCGTGGACCTAGCTCAGAAAGACCATCTAGCATGTCATTGATCTCTTTGAGTGAATACTTATCCTTTGGACTCTTATCTAAGAGCAGGCATGCTTCTGTACTGTTTGGAGTGATGATATCAGCTGAAGTAACAAGCTTCTTCATAGCATTCAAATAATTGCTGTCAAAAGTAGAATACATCTGTTTGTTGTCACCTAAAACTGGATCAACAACAATCAAAGAGTTTTTATTTTCTTTATAATAGCCAATTATTTCTGATACAATCTGAACCTGATCCTCGTTCGATAGAAATCCTGTATAAATACAATCAAATTGCAGATTTTCCCTTTTGAATTTATCAAATATAGATTTCATACTATCTGATAAATCTTTCATGTAAAAATCTTCAAATCCATCGGTCTGAGTTGAAAGAATAGCGGATGGAAGAGGGCATACTTCAACACCAAGTGCTTCCATAATTGGAATCACAACAGTCAAGGAACTTTTAGAGTAACTACAAATATCGTGTATAGCAAGTGTGTTTTTATTCATAAATAAAGAGTACTTTGCTCTTTATTCTTAGTCAAGCTTTTTCTTTATTTATGCGCTAAAAAATGAAATAAAATGAATTTTAAAGAATGAAATATGTTTTTAAAAGAATATTAATTTGTGTAAGTAACAATAAAATGCTTAATTGAATAGATAGAGAGGTTACAGATATGGTGGTATTTGGGAATAAAAATATGTTTTCAGAAAGAAAAAAGTAAAAAATTGCAATATAAAATACACTGTGATATAATATAATCATGTTTAAGGAGAGTTTATATGGCTAATGATACAATTTTTACGATAGGTAGGCAATTCGGTAGTGCCGGTAGAAGAGTGGGCAGTGAGCTTGCTAAAAAGCTAGGAATCCCATTTTATGATAAAGAACTTATATCTCTGAGTGCTAAAGACAGTGGCTTGAATGAAGCTATTGTTGAGAAGGCTGATGAGAAAGCAGCAAGTTCAATTTTCCAATCACTTATGATTGGTACAAATCCTTTTGGTGCTTTTCCAATGGCAACCTCAAATTTAGGTTTACCAGACTTGCCAATCAATGATAGAATTTTCTTGATTCAATGTGATGCAATTAGAAAAATAGCAGAAAGAGGATCATGTGTTATCGTTGGACGATGTGCTGATTATGTTTTAAGAGAAGAAAAGAATAGATTGTTATCTGTTTTTATTCATGCTCCTATGGACGTACGATGTGAAAGAGCAGTAAGTCTTTACAATGTACCACAGAAAAAAGCCACTCAAGAATGCATTAAAAATGATAGAGCTAGAGCTCATTACTATAACTACTTCACTGATAATAAGTGGGGTGATGCTGATAATTATGATCTATCTATAGATTCATCAATTCTTGGAATTGAAGATACTGCAGAACTTATAAAAAAATTCGATGAAATGCGACATGGCATTTAAAAAAAACTAATTGTTTAACAATGAAAAGAATCAATTGAGGAATACATGATTGATTCTTTTTTTGGGTCAATTTCTTGTTTAAAAAATGGCACCTACTGAAATTATGTAGAGATATAAATATGCAACTAAATAGTGCTGGATGAAATTATATGCAATCAAACTTTTAAAAAAGATTGCATTGAAAAGAAATGAAATAAAAAACTGCTCTGAAATTGATCAAAGCAGTTTTTTAGTATCAGTTAAGTTACTGTATATTAGTTAGCAGAAGTCTCAGCAGCTTGTGCAGCTAATTCTTCAGTATCAATTGAAATCAAACCAATCTTAAACATAAGAAGAGTGTTTGGTTCAACTGAAGTATTGCCATCAACACCATAACCTAAGTCAGGATGGATCCAAGCAATAACTGTCTGACCAACTTTCATCTGAGAAACAACATCTTTGAATCCTTCAATAACTTGTGTTAGTGGAATCTGTGATGGAGATTGTCTTTGATAAGAGCTATCTAAAACCTTACCATCTAATGTTGATAATTCATAATTCAAAGTAACTGTGTCATCTACTGTAGGAGTTGCACCATCAGCATCGGTTAGTACTTTGTACTGAAGTTTGTCATTCACAACAACAACACCATCAGCTGTAGCGTTTGTTTTTAAGAATGTTTCAGCTTTAGCTAAATTTTCAGTCTGTAATTTTTCAGCTTCAGCAGTTTTTTGAGCTTCAAATTGAGCTTCAAAATCTCTGATTGCATTCTGCATTTGGTATTCACTGATCTGTAGATCACTATCATAAGCTCCATCTAAGAAACCTTGAGCTAAGTATTCAGCGTTGATAGGGAATCCGCTTGTTGCAAAATTAGCAGCAAACATATAGCCATAAGTATAAGCAAACTGTTGATTCATATCATCAGTTGTTGCTAATGCTTTAACATCATCTAATGATGTCAATTCACCGAATTCTGTAGGTAGAATAGAGCTGTCTTCCTGAACAGCTGCAGAATAAGATTGGTAGAAACTTGTCATTTCGTCCATTGTATATAACTGAGTAGCATCTGCTGAATCATCCATTGCATCTAAAACACCTCTTGCAAAATAAGAAGCATCTACAAATGTATTTTGAGATACAAGATTGCTTTCAATTAAATAACCATATGAATAGTTAACACTTAAATCAAGATCATTGTTGAAACCATAATCAATTTCAGGTACATCAATTACTGGAGTAGCAGGAGTGAAGTTAATTGCACCACTCATTACTAATGGAGTGATGTAGTTAATAGAATCTGCTGTGTTGTTTTCAAGACCATTGATTTCAATATAATCACCAATTTCATAAGAATCGAGATTATAGATAGATGATGCTTCATCTGCTGCAACTGTGAAAGTAAATTCATCAGTATCTGATAGAACCTGGAAGCTATATGAACCATCATTAGCTTGAACGTTTTCAATCATTGCTACTGTAGATGAAGGTGATACTTCTTTAATACCGGCAGCAAAAAGAGAAGTGGACATTAAAATGGAAGCAGTTAAAACTACTGTTACCTTAGAAAGTTTATTAAAACTCATTGTTTTTTTCCTTTTATTTATAGTGTATTGCACTTAGGTTTATCTAAATGTAAGTTATGTTTACAGATTAGTCAAATATAACTTTTGATAAATGCAGTTATATTTAATAATATTTCTTTGATGAGTAAATAAATAATCAAATAATGTGTTTTTTGTGTATTTGTAACTTTTAAGTATATATAATTCTTTTTACCAATAAAATACAGATTTGAATCTTTTTTAGACAAAGTTAATGCAACTCTTATTACTTAAGTTGATGTTTTGCATACAAATTGTATAATACCTATGATAAATTAAATTTTCTAAAAGGATATATAATGGATTTAAAATTACCCTATTTATTAAGAAGTAAAAATATTTGTTATTTTGAAGGTTCCAATTTTTACATTGGAAATAGGAAAGAATTTCCTTTCAAAAAAGATTTTGTATTATGTAAGAATTCCAATGAAATAGCACAGGCAATAAAAAGCATGGTAACTCAAGGCGGTGGCCCTCTGCAGGTTGCACTGACCTCACTCATCTATGTTGCCAATCTAATGGAAAAAGGAATAATTGAATATGACTTTGAGACCTATTCAAATAACATGCAGACAATAATCAACAGTCGTCCCACAAATACTACAATGAAGAGGACAATAAAATCTCTTCTAAAAAAACTTGAAGCTGAAATGAATTCTTTGAATTCAGAACAATTCTTGCAGTCAGTGAAAGACGCAGTAGCAGAAAAAGAAGATGAATTGGATAATATCTACAACAATATGGGTCTTTGGGGAGCTTCATTGATAAATGATGGAGATACTATTCTAACCACATGTTTTGCAGAACATACTTTGATACTGTCCCTTTATTATGCAATGAGAGAAGGTAAAAAAATAAAAGTTCTATCAAATGAGACTCGTCCATACTTTCAAGGATCACGTCTGACGGCACCTAGCCTGAAAGAGATGGGAATTCCAGTTGAAATCATATGTGACAGCATGGGCTCTTATTTTATGCGTCAGGGTGAGGTAAATCATTATATGATAGCTTCTGATCTTGTTTGCATGGATGGAACTGTTGTAAATAAAATTGGCTCTCTTCCAAATGCCATTGCTGCTAATTACTATGGTATACCATGCACAGCTTTCTCAATGTCTCCTGATGTTACAAAAAATGATAAGAGCATGATTGATATGGAACTCAGAGATGGAAAAGAACTCTTGAATGTTTTTAATCATCCAATCAGTGAGGAAGGAATTTCTGCACTATATCCATCTTTTGATGTTATTGATGCCAATCTTATTACAAACATAGTAACAAACAAGGGAATCTTTTTCCCAGAACAAATAGGAGATAATTTTTAATGAAAGCAATAATAGGCGGAACAGGAATAGATGAAGTATTGAGAAACAGTGAGGTAAAAAGAATTCAAACTAAATTTGGATCTGTTGATTATCAAGAGGAAGATGGCATTGTGTTCATACTGCGCCATGGTGTATCACATGATGTGCCACCTCACAGAGTAAATTATAGAGCCAATATTGAAGCATTGCAGCTTCTTGGAGTTGATGAATGCATCAGTATATACTGTGTTGGATCAATATCTCCTGAATTTGAAGTTGGAAGCTGTACTTTGATGGATGATTTCATTGATTTTACCACAAGAGCCAATAAAACCTTTTCTCATAGAGGAAACGTAATTCATACAAGCATGAGTGATCTTTTTGATAAAGAATTGAGATCAAGGGTTCTTGAATGTTCAAAAGAACAAAATATCGATATGAAAACAGGTGGAGTCTATGTTGCAACAGAGGGACCAAGATTTGAAACAAAAGCTGAAATAAAAATGTATTCAATTCTTGGTGGAGATTTTGTTGGAATGACAGCTGTACCAGAGGTGCCATTACTTAAAGAGAAAAAAATTAAATTGGCATCAATTGCTTACAGTATAAATTGGTGTGCTGGAATCAACTGTGATGAAAAAATCAATTTCATGGATGATGATGAAATTGCTGCTCTATCCAAAAAACTATTGAGCATCAGTATGAATTCCTTAAAAAAAAGACATTAACATAAATAAAAATGAATTTTAAAAATATTTTACTTGATTGTGGAGTGTTTTTATATCATTTTATAAATAAATAAATAATAGCAAAGGACGTAACATGAGTTTAAAGGGTATAATTGAAAACTTTTTAGATAGAAAAGAGTTAGAAGGTATGAATTCTTATGGAGTTTCAACCAGAATTGAAAAAGATTGTTCGTTTTTACGAAATGAAGTAGCAATCGAGGAAGCAGGCAGTCCTTATGAATTGATTGTATTGGAAATGGTGACTCCCACACTTGATGTAAAATCTCTCACAAGATTTTTGATGGAAGCAAAAAGAAATTTATCCGATGATGGTGTTCTTGTTTTTGATTTTATTGAGGAAACACGTCCCATGCTAACTGTAGCCAAAAAAATGGAATCATGGAGAGGGAAGGAAGAAGAAGAGGTCTTTTGCTATACTCTAATCGATATCGCATCTGCGCTTACTGCCCTTGGTATGAAAATAAACGGACTTGAAAAAGTTGGAAGCCTTGGAGAGAAGCAGATAGTGGCTATTTTTGCTTCTAAAGATATATCTTCTTAGAACTACACAAATCTACATAAGATTTTTCTATCTTTCTGAGTTAGGCTCTGTTATAATACAATCATCAATTAAAGAGAGGTACAGTATTGAAAAAAAAATCTAAAACATGGTTTGTTTTTTCTTTTGGTTTGTTTTTAGTAAGTCTAATTGCAACAATTGCTTCGATAAAATCGATTGTGTATAACGATAAAGTGATTGAAGTTTCTGAAAATATTATAAGTAGTGTTTCTATATTAAATCAATCAATGACAATGATAGAGTTGATATTGTCTGTTTTCCTTCTTTTGGGTTCAGTAGTGTTGATGTTCTACACATTTAAAAAAATTGATTTCAATAAAAAAAATATAGCTATATAGATATGTACCATCCCAAGTGGATGGTATTTTTTTGTTCTTTTATTTTGATGAAGATTTAAGATGGATGTAGATGCTCAAAACAGTGCTTGCTTATGGTTCTTTTACACATACGGCAAACTTTGTTACTTGTTGTTCAAAATGGACTGATGGCTTGTTTATGCATGATTTAAAGGAACTTCAGCGCAGGCTTTTGAGGTGAGGGCAGGAATGTGTCAGTATATGGACTCCTGGGCCTTACTTTCTGGTTATAAAAAATTTGATTTTTTATACAATAACAGAGAATGCTTTCATTTCTTTGCCTTCAATTGAAAATCCACTTATATAAATATATCTCTCAACCTTTCACACGAGTTTTCCCCATGAACTCAATTTACTTACTTCATCGATTATCAAAAAATAAAAAATATCTAGGACATAAAAAAAACTCTTCAAATTAATGAAGAGTTTTAGTAATACGCCAGATAGGAGTCGAACCTATGACCTACTGCTTAGAAGGCAGTTGCTCTATCCAGCTGAGCTACTAGCGCATTGTCAGAAAGCGTCTTGCTCACTGCGATTGTTTTTATACGACTTTCTACGATTATATGCAAGTGGGTTTTGGAAAAAAGATGAAAAAAATGCAAATTTTAGCGTTTATTTGCAGAATTTTCGATTTTTACTTCAAATTTGAGTGAAAATGGAAAAGTGTAAAACTGAAAAAAAGTTGGATGATTTTCAATAATAACACTTTCACTTTTTTCGGCTTAATTTTTTTAGAGAGAATTCTTAAATAAAACAGCTTTTTTTATCTAAATTTTTGAATATATCTATTGTTTTATAGAGAAGCCTTGAACATCTGCATGTTGTCCAAAAGTAATGAGATTGTTTTTTTAATTTTATGCAATCATATATAAAAGTAGATTGTGGTATTCTGTAAAACCAATAGGACTTTGCCAAGAAGATATTGGGCTTGCTAAAATGGTGATGGTGCTATGTAGAACATTACTCAATTGTTATGAGAATTTTTTTGTTTGTAAAAATTGGATCTGAAAAAAACAAGGGGCCAAAGGCCAGATCTTTAAATTTTGAAACTGCATAAAAAAAACTCTTCAAATTAATGAAGAGTTTTTCGTAATACGCCAGATAGGAGTCGAACCTATGACCTACTGCTTAGAAGGCAGTTGCTCTATCCAGCTGAGCTACTAGCGCATTAGAAACTAGCAAATAAGTTATGTGCTAATCACGTTGATTTTTATACAATATTTTTGAATTCCTTGCAAGTGCAAATTGAAAAATATTTCATTTTTTACTAAATAAATTTTTAGTAGTAATTGCAGTTTAATATTTCAGACTGCTTTTTTGAAGCAAAACCTTATGATTGTTGCCCATTTCTGCATTGGCAACCTCCAGGTATTTACCATCGGATTTAAATTTACCGATTGCCATTTTATCTCCACCATATACTTTGGCATAAAGAATGTTGTCTTTTATCTCATAATCCCAGGATACAGTTTGCTTTTCTATTTCATCTCTGATGATCAATTTATCATTGGTGATTGAATAGGTGAAATCCCCAATAACTTTTCTAACTTGAGTGGAGTCATTTTTAAATAAATTTTGCATTATATTGTATGAGAAGTCCCAACTGCTGCCATCTTTATCAATATTTCTGCTTTCAAGATATGAAACAATGTAAAAATTAATAGTTTCATCGCTTATATAATAAGTACCAATGTATGGCTTGTCTTGTGATTGATCTGTTAAATAGCTGTAAGTGCCATCTTCGTTGAGTTGAATCCTCTGTCCGTCATCTGTTGTAGCGTATGAATGAAATCCTGTGCTAGCTATAACTGCGCTTGTTATACAGAATGTTAACAAACTGGTAATCAATGTTTTTTTCATGAATGACTCCTTCTTAGATAATCCTAAGAAAATAAAATTTAAATTTCAATGCTTGTGTATATTTCTTGTGTAATTAATAGGAGATTAGAAGTATTAAAAAAATATAACTAAAAATACATAAGAAAAGCACTCTTTATTAAAAGAGTGCTTATCGGGATGAGAGGACTCGAACCTCCGATATCCTGCTCCCAAAGCAGGCGCCATAGCCGCTAGGCGACATCCCGTAACTTGACTGAGAATAACAAATCTCAGTGCTTTATGCAATAGTAATATTAAAAAAACTTTTATATTTATTTAGTATTTTAAGTACCAAATAAAACATGCAATTGAATTATAAAAATACAAATTACATAAAAAAAGACTGACAATAATATGCAATCTTTATTCGGGATGAGAGGACTCGAACCTCCGATATCCTGCTCCCAAAGCAGGCGCCATAGCCGCTAGGCGACATCCCGTTAACGAAATTGAGATTAACAAATACTAAAGTTTTTTGCAAGTAGTTTTTTAAAAATAAAAACAAAATTTTAAAGTACTTATTGTAATCGGGATGAGAGGACTCGAACCTCCGATATCCTGCTCCCAAAGCAGGCGCCATAGCCGCTAGGCGACATCCCGTAACGAAAGTGAGAATAACACTTGTAACGAGTTACGTCTACTCTTATACTGAAAAAAAATCACTTTTTTGGGGAAAATATGAATGAAAAAGAAAGAATTTTAGAGATATATAAGATTTTAGATGAAAATTCACCTGCAGATATAACATTTTTGGATAAAAAAGACCCTTTTCAATTTTTAATATCTGTAATATTGAGTGCACAATGCACTGATAAGATGGTTAATATCGTAACTAATGAACTTTTTATAAAGTATCCTACAGCTCATGATCTATCAATTGCAGATTATGAAGATGTATGCACCATAATAAAAAGAACTGGTTTTTATAGGAATAAAGCAAAAAATATTATTGAATGTTCTAAAGCATTAGACGGAAAAGACGTTCCATCTGAAATAGATGAGCTTATCAAACTACCAGGAGTTGGAAGAAAGACAGCGAACTGTGTAATTGGCGACATATATAATAGAGGTGCTGTTATTGTTGATACTCATTTCAAACGTGTTGTAAATCGACTTGCTATAGTGGATGAGAAAGACCCTACAAAAATAGAAATGCTCATAAGAACTAAGCTTGAAGATAAGTATCTATATAGATTCTCCATGACAGCCAATCTGCATGGTCGAAATGTCTGCCATGCAAGAAAGCCTGAATGTGATAGATGTCTTCTTTTTAAACTGTGTCCTTTTGGAGATGGCGATAATCAAGAAGAGACCAAGTGATACCAAGTTCCGTTGAATTTATTTTCAATAGCTCCAGCCTTATATCATTTATACAGTAGGGTGTTTTTAAATTATAAGAAGAAGGATTCATTTTGTAATCAGATGCAAGATAGATCATAGGGAAAAGATTGTTTCTTACAAAAGTTTTAATTGGAAAATAGATGTTATCTTTGAATGATCTCAAAAAAAACTCATCTTCTTCACTAATTAAAGAAGAAGATAATAAATCCAATTCATCCGTCAATCCATAATGAAGAATGCTGCCTTCAAGTCTAACTCTTTTATCAATCTCTATAATAGATTTAGGATATTCAATAGTTGAAGGTAATTTATCATCCTTAAAAATTCCAACAATCAAGCACTCATCAAAAATTTTAAAAGTAGGATTGCCTTCTTTTTTGAATCCTCTGCATCGACTTTTGTTTATTTCTTTATATAAGTCTTGGTTAAGTTTTATTGTTAGTAGATTAAATTCACTGTTTTTCATACCTCAATCATAATGATTGAAATATATGCAATCAATATAATATTGAGTATAATTATGCTTTTTTAATGTTAAGTAAAAAAAAAGACAAAAAATTACTCTCATTTTCAATTATCTATAGAATAAAATAGAAAGATTCGTTATTATAATATCGCGTTGAAAATTAAGAGAAATATCAATTATTATCAATATTTTGAATAAAAATATATGTGCATATGCCTTTTAGGTATTTACACAAGCTAAATAATTTGGTATTTTGCATAGAGTTGTAACACACTTAATGTTCGTTCCTTGCTCAATGCTCACGGGTTTTATCCCCGATCAAGGACCATCTTGTTTGTAACAACGTTAGAAAAACAATATTTTTTTTTGAAGGTGGATATAGTATGGCTCGTAGATGTGAGATTTGCGGTAAGGGAACTATTGCAGGCAATAACGTTCCTAGAAAAGGTCAGGCAAAGAAGAAGGGCGGTGTTGGACAACACATCGGCGTTAAGACCAAACGTGTTTTCCGTCCTAATCTTGTGACTGTCAAAACTACAGTTAATGGTACTCCTAGTACCATCAAAGTATGTACACGTTGCCTTCGCAGTGGTGCAGTAGATAATCTCTAAACTTAAATAGAGACAACTAACTTTGAATAGCAAAAAGAGCCCCCATGGGCTCTTTTTCGTATATATTGGAATAATGTTCACTATTATGTTCAATATACTAAACCTTAAAGGGCGGTTAAATGAAAGAAATTCAAATTCATTCCTTAGAGGGAGAGATGCTTTTTTGCCAGGAAGGATGTGAGAGACTGTATGAAGTTGTTAAATCTTCAGTTTCTTCTGTTCTGGTCATCTCTTCAGATAAGGATAAATTCTTAGATACTAAGAGTTTGATTGAGAGTGCTAAAGCACATGATGAGAAAGTATGGATTGAATTGGAGAACTGTGAAGACTCCATAAATACTTTAATAGCAAAGGAATTCAGTGATGGAAGGAGATCTGGATTACTTGACCTTGTCAGACGTGGTTTTACAAATATAGAAGATATATTGAAAGCTATTTGGCTAGTTCAGGATACATCATATGGAACAATTGGATATCTAGATTATCTAGTTGGCACCTGGGTTGTGAATATTGCTCAAGCATTGTTGGAAAAAAATAATACAAAATCTAAAATAGTCAATTATGTAGATGCAATAAATCTTACAGATATCGAAGATGGTGCAATTATATTGGTAAATGCTCCGCTTCATAAGAATAAAATTAGCTTTGACAGTGAGATAGGCGCAGCTAGAATTGCTGTAAACCTACATGCAAATAACATGACTTTTTGGAACAACAAATCATTGCTGAGAACTGCAGATATAAGTGAAGTACCAAGTGCAACTGTAATCGAGAAGCTCAGTTTTAATGAAGCTACTGAACTATCATATTTTGGTTCGGATGTAATCAATCCAAAAGCTATAAAAATTGCACTCAATGAATCAATTCCAGTTAAAATAAAATGCTGGAAAGATTTTGATAACAGTGGTACAGAAGTGGTCATGGATGAAGAAGTTAAAGATGATAAGCAAACTGTAAAAGGCTTTTCAGTAATTCATAATATATCTTTAATTAACATTGAAGGCGCTGGACTCAGTGGACAAGTTGGATTCTCTTCAACATTGTTTAACTGCATGAAGATGCAAGAGATATCTGTAATTCTATACTCTCAAGCTTCAAGCGAATATTCAATCTCCATAGCAGTTCATACTTTACAGGCTTCTGTTGCTATTGAATCAATTAAAGAAACATTTAAAGATGAATTGGAAAGTGGCATAATCAACAGCATTCAAAGATTTGATGATATGGCAATAATTGCTGCCGTTGGAAATAAAATGGCAGGAAGAAAAGGTGTTGCAGGCACATTCTTTAGATCACTTGGAAGAGCTGGTATCAATGTTAAAGCCATTGCCCAGGGTTCAAGCGAGAGAAACCTCAGTGCTGTTATAAATGGTAATGAAAGTAGAAGAGCATTGAGAGCTCTTCATGCAGCTTTCTTTTTATCAAGACAGGCACTTTCTGTTGGATTGATTGGACCTGGTAACATTGGTGGAACATTATTGGACCAGATCAAAACTGAAAAAGATAGACTGAAGAACAAGTTTGACCTTGATATAAGAATCAGAGCTATTGCTAGCAGCAAGAAGATGCTTTTATCAGAGGATGGAATTGACCTTGATAATTGGCAGGAACTTTTTGAAAAAGAAGCTGTCGATTGTGATCTTGATGTGTTTGCCAAACATGTAGGAGCTACATATTTCCCTCATCGCGCAATCATCGATTGCACTTCAAGTTCATATATTGCTTCTAAATATGTTGATTGGCTTGAGAACATGGGCTGTCATGTTATAACTCCAAATAAAAAAGCTGGAACAGCAGAATACAGTGAATATGAAAAATTATTTGATACCTGTCTCAAAACTGGTAGAAGATTCTTCTATGAAACAACTGTAGGTGCTGGACTTCCTGTAATAGGAACATTGAAAGATTTAGTTCAAACAGGTGATAACGTTAGAACAATAGAAGGTGTGGTATCAGGTACACTTGCTTGGTTGTTCAATAACTATGATGGAATGGTTCCTTTCAGTGAACTTGTTATGAATGCTAAAAACATGGGATACACAGAACCAGATCCTCGTGATGATTTATCAGGTATGGATGTTGCACGAAAAACTGTTATCCTTGCAAGAGAGCTTGGTTATGAAGTTGAGGTATCTGATTTGGATATTGAAAGCTTGGTTCCAGAAGAGCTAGCAAAACTACCTATTGATGAGTTCCTTAAAAATCTAACACAGTTAGATGATGCAATGTTAAAACGTTACAATGATGCAAAAAAAGAAGACAAACGTCTATGTTACGTAGGTAAGGTAGATGAAAATGGTAAATGCAGTGTTGCCTTAACAGCCTATCCAATGGAGCATCCTTTCTCTCAGGCAAGTGGAACAGATAATGTTATCTGCTTCACCACTGATAGATATTTAGAACAACCTTTGGTCATCAAAGGACCTGGAGCAGGTAGAGAGGTAACAGCTGGCGGAGTATTTTCCGATATATTAAGATTATCAGCATATTTAGGTGCAAGATTATAGGAGAGATATTAGTATGAATTTTGTTTCAACAAGAAGATTGGTAAAACCTTTAACTGCCAGTGAAGCTATTTTAAAAGGTTTGGCAGATGATGGTGGTCTATATGTACCAGAAGAATTTCCTTCTTTGGCACATCTGAACATCAACAATATATCAAATTACCCAGAGATGGCTTTTGAAGTGTTGGCACCTTTTTTTGATAAAGATAAATTTTTAAAAACTGACGACGTTGCTGAAATATGTATGGATGCATTTAACTTTCCAGTTCCTCTGGTACAAAATAATGGAAAAGAGACAACACTGGAATTATTTCATGGTCCTACAGCTGCATTTAAAGATTTTGGTGCAAGATTTCTTGCTTCAACAATGGAAAAATTAATTGAAAAGCAGAATAGAAAATTGACCATTTTAGTTGCAACCAGTGGTGATACAGGTGGTGCAGTAGCGGCAGCTTTTCATGGCAAGAAGGGTATAAATGTTAAAGTTTTATATCCAAAAGGTAGAGTATCTCAAAGACAGCAGAAACAACTTACTGTTTGGGGAGACAATATTACAGCATATGAAGTTGATGGTACATTTGATGATTGTCAGAAGATGGTCAAAGATGCATTCATGGACAAGGAATTGAGTGAGAAATGGGGACTATCAAGTGCCAACTCAATAAATCTTGGTCGTCTTCTTCCTCAGAGTGTTTACTATGTCTATTCATCTCACTTATACAAACAGCTTTATGGTGAGAATCCTAATTTTATCATTCCATCAGGAAATGTTGGAAATAGCTGTGGTGCTTATTGGGCTTTCACAATGGGATCTCCTATAGAAAGTATATCTTTAGCTGTAAATGCAAACAGAACCATACCTGATTATATTGAATCAGGTAAATATGTACCAAGACAGAGCATTGCAACTCTTGCTAATGCAATGGACGTAGGTGCTCCTTCAAATATGGAAAGACTGTTTGATCTGTACAGTGATATTGATGTATTCAGAGATTTTGTAAAGTCTTGGAGTGTGGATGATGAGACAATCAAAAGAACAATTAAAGAAACTTATGATATGGAAAAATATATTATTTGTCCTCATACAGCCTGTGCAGAGAGAGTGAGAAAAGACCATTTTGAAGGCAAACCTTCTATTGTCGTTTCAACAGCTCACCCTGCAAAATTTGAAACAATTGTTGAGCCTTTAATAAAGACAACTGTTGAGGTTCCAGAAAATCTAAAGGTACTTTTAAATAAAGAAAGTAATTTTATAAGTGTTGGAACTGATTATCACGATATTTTTTAATTGATACAAATAAATATAAAAGAGCTACTGTAAAGTCCATTGGTGACTCTGCAGTAGCTCTTCTTGTTTGAATATAAAAGCTAAGTTTTCATCAAGCTTATAGCTCTAAAGTTCTTATTTCAGATTCTATTTCATCATTCATATAGATAATTAGAAAGCTGTTTCATAGACAGACCAAAACTATCGGCATAAATTTCTAATGTTGAGCATAGCATAATAGATTGACTATTTTGACTTTCTCTTTTGCTGATATTCGATTTGTCAAAACCTGTTTTTGCTGCAAGCTTGCCCTCTGTAATATTGTTGCTGGTTCTTTTTCTTCGAAGTTTCAAACTCAATTCCTGAGGAGAAATTTCTTGTTTTTGAATGCGATAGTCCAGTTTGACCTTACCTGTATTTCCTGCAAGATGATCTGTTATATTGTAAAAACTAGGAACTGAAATATGTATTACATTACATATCTTTTCAATAGTTGTATATTTGGGATTCCATGTATCATCAGCATGTCTTACCAAACTCTCTGAAATTGACGCAGCTAGAGAAAATTCTCTTACATTTAAATTTGATAAATCAATAATATATTTCAATGCTTTATAATAATTAACTGCAGTTTTGTTTTTTTCTTTCATTTTTTAAATCCTTTGCAATTTTGTTATTTTTGAGTAATTGGATATATTGACTTAATTTAATGATAAAGCAAATTATAATTTTTTTTATGGATTCGTCCTATTTGCATGTATACCTCCTTTCGTTGTAAGTAATTATAACATGATGTATTATATACATAAAGTAATTTTATTTTAGTATTAAGGAATAACTGTAAAGAAAAACATGTTTAAATAGGTGTAATTAATTTCAAAATTATTGCAACTTATGTGTATAAATTTGAATTGAAAGTAACAGAATATATTGAATTGTATACTATCAGAATTTAAAATTGATTATGCTTGAATATATGAAAAATTAAAAATGAAAAAAAGTGTTGGTAAGTAATGCAAAAAAATATCCTCTATCTGCAAGATGCAAATAAAGGATGGTATTTCTAAAAAAAATAAATTACTAAGCAATGCAGCAGGTAGGTAAATCTCTGACAGATAAAACAGTTGCAGAGTTATCTCCAAAAATTAGATTCATCTCACATACATACTTTTTGAGTTTGTTCATTGGTACATAAGCTTGGATTGTACCTGCAAATCCTCCACCATGTACTCTGCATGCACCATCTCCGCCAAGAATCTCCTCGCTCATAGCAAGAGCCAATGGTAGGCCTTGGAAAGTTGTCTCTGCATATAAGTTTTGAAGATAACAAAAAGATGATCTTCCGCATTCATTTATAAGTTTTAGATACTTATCAAATTCATTGCTATCTATTGAATCAACAAGCTGATCAACTCTCTCATTTTCATTGAAAAAATGGAATGCTCTCAAAAGAGCTCTATCATTGTTTAGAGTGGAACGAAGAGAAGGCAATGCTTCTTGGAATTGCTCCTTGCTTATTTCTCTTAAATAGTTCTTTCCAAAATATGATGCAACTTCATTCATTTCTTTAGGAATTGATGAGTAATGAGATGTTAGATTTGCATGATCACCTTTTGTATCTACAATAACCAAAGCATAACCTTCTTTATCAAAAGAAATATGCTTGTTGATAACTTTTGGATGGCTCTTGTCTTTAAAATCGATGGCCACTATTCCACCTTTTGCACATGCAATTTGATCCATCAAACCACTGGGTTTGCCATAATAAACATTTTCAGCAAACTGTGAGATTATAGAAAGCTCTACAGGATCAAGTTTGTCATCATTGTAAAGATGGTTGAAAATAGTTGCGCACAGAATTTCAATAGCTGCAGAAGAAGATAAACCACTTCCTTTCAAGACGTTTGTTGTTGTGTTTGCGTTGAAACCACCAATAGTCAGGCCTCTATCTTTGAATGCTCTTGCAATTCCTCGAATCAGGGAATCAGTGGTGTTCTCTTCAGAATCGACCTTTTCAAGATTAGATAAATTTACTTCAACTGCAGGAAAACCTTCACTGATCAAAGTAACAATATTATCATCAGTTGAGTTAACAGCTCCAACTGTATCAAGTGAGATTGTGCAAGCTAGGACCTTACCAAGGTTGTGATCTGTGTGATTTCCACCTAGTTCAGATCTTCCAGCTGTAGAGAACAAGCAAGCACTGTCTTTTTTGAAAAGCTCAGTGTGCATGTTCATCAATTTAGTAAAACGTTCATCCATATCCTTTTCTTCATAGAAACAACCATAAAGTTTTGGATAGATATCATGTAATTTTCCTTCTTTTATTCCTTTTGCGTTTATCATTTATTTAGTCCTCCAGAGTATCTAAATAGTGAACATCACTTAACTCTCTGAGATTCTTGGCAGCTGTTTCTGCAGTGATATCTCTTTGAGGCATAGCTAATAATTCATATCCTACCATGAATTTCTTAACAGAAGCTGATCTAAGTAGTGGTGGATAATAGTGGAAATGCATCATGCAACCTTCATATTTATTACCATCTGTTGGTCTTTGGTGAATACCCATTGAATAAGGGAAGCTTGTTTTGAATAAATTATCGTATCTGATTCCTAAAGCTTTCATCACTTTTGCAAGACTCTTGCTTTCATCTTCAGTCAATTCGTCAATGCTTCCAATTTCTCTTTTTACAGGAAGAATCATTGCTTCATAAGGCCAAACTGCCCAGAATGGAACAACAGCGATGAAATGTTCATCTGCAACGATAATTCTTTCTTTTGCTTCCACTTCATATTTTGCATAATCAAGTAACATAGCAGAGCCATGTTCCTTTTTGTATGACATCTGATTTTTACATTCTGTAACTGAAATTTCAGGTATGACTTCTTCACTCCAGATCTGACCATGTGGGTGTGGATTAGAACAACCCATAACAGAACCACGATTTTCAAATATTTGAACATGCTTGATGTAATCGATATCACCTAATTCAGTGTACTGTTCTTGCCAAACTTTGATTATTTTCTCGATACCTTCAACACTCATTCGTGAGATTGTTAAATCGTGACGAGGTGAGAAACATATTACCTTACAGATACCTCTTTCACCTTTAGCCTGCAACATACCATTGGGACCTTTTGCAAAACTTTCATTTGAACCTTCAGGAAGTATTGCTGAAAAATCGTTCTGGAAAACATAAGTTGATTCATATTGAGGGTTTGTCACACCTGAAGTTCTTTTGTTACCTGCACAAAGATAACATTTTTCATCATAATGTGGTCTATCATCTTTCTGTGGTTCTTCAACCTGGCCCTGCCAAGGTCTTTTTGCTCTATGAGGTGAACATTTAACCCATTCCCCAGTTAGAGGGTTAAAACGATTGTGAGTGTTATTTTCTATATCTAACATAACATACTCCTTAAGTTAAAATTTTGTATAATCCCTATTGATTTGTACACGTGTACATACTATAATGGTTTTATTAGCATGTCAATAGAAAAGGAGCATTTTATGAGAGTTAATCGAGATCAAGTTGCAAAGAAAGCAAGGGTGAGTAGTGCAACTGTAAGCAGAGTATTTAACTCTCCATCAAGTGTATCTAAGAATCTGAGAGACGCAGTATACAGTGCCTCAAAAGATCTTGGTTATGTCCCAAATAAAAATGCTGCCCAACTTAGAAGGTCTGGAACAGGCATAATATGTGTGGTTGAAGTTGATAAAACAAACCGTCCTTATTATTGGGGCTCTTTAAGCATGTTTGACTGGTTCTATGGACAGGCTATGAGGGGACTGCACAGTGCAATTGAGAACACTTCATATCAACTTCACTTCTCTAAGATCTCCACAAAAAAAGAACTTGATATAATTGCTTCTAACTGTGATGGAATAATAGGCTATGATATTGATGAGAGAGAGGAAGAATCTTTCTTTGAAGGCATAGACGTACCTTATGTATTGGCTCATCATATATTACCAAGTGACTCTTACTATCATATCTCAACAGATAACAGACGAGGTGGTGAGCTACAGGGAGAGTATCTCAAGAAAATGCACTGCAAAAGACCTGTATATATAACAGGTTATGTAGATAAGGTAATGGCACATAAAGAGAGGCTTGAAGGAATCAAAAGTGTTTATCCTGATATCAATGTCATTGAGGTCCCTTTTATAGACAAACAAAGACTTGGTGTGGAAATTCTGAACATAAAACATGCATTTGAACAAAGAAAATATGATTGCATAGCAGCAGTCAATGATTTCACTCTCACTCAGGTCCTTCTGGAAATTCAAGGCAACTTCCCAGCTATAGGTTATGATGCTGCACCATTCACCAGCTTCTTGCAGAGAAAAGTGGCTTCAATTGATTTGAATATTGAACAGATATATTTCGTTGCACTCTGCAATTTGATTGAATATATAAATGGGGGAGACATGGAATCTAAAACAATAAAACCTCAGCTTATAATTGAGAATTAGATCTCAGTACCTTCATTACCTCACGAAGCTTTATTAAATTGAGTATCATATGCTTTTTGAACTCAATAAGAACTGAAACTTCAATGCAGCTATCTATCAATGAATTGATATCATCCTCCAACCAATCAGCTAAAATTCTATAAGAATGATGTGCTATATTGTACTCCTCATTTCCATGAAGGATGTTTATTATCTCTTTTCTTGTGTAAAGCAGAGGATGAAACAGCAGAAGTTTTATCAGAACATCAAGCCCATCAACACTCAGGTTTATAGAATCACTGCACCTATCGCACCCACTGCAACTTTTGATGCTCTCCCCCATGTATGAGCAGAGTCCATTTCTGATGCATCTACCAGATTTATAGATCTTCAAAAGAGCCACATCATCTGATGTATTCTTTCTTAAAATAGCTCTTATTTCAGAAGACCCAAAAAGAACTATTGAATGTGCAATCCCTCCATCTCTGCCTCCTCTTCCACTTTCTTGAAGAAAGGACAGAACATTTGTATTTACTATGCTGTAATGAATGACACATCTTATATTGCTCTTATCCATACCAAGGCCAAATGCAATGGTCGAGAAAAGAACAGCACTGTCACTTGCAAAAAAACTTCCTTCAATTCTCTTCTTCTCCAGCTTGCTCAATCCTGCATGATAATAAAATGAATCAATGTTATCTGCATGTTCTTTAAAATTATGATAGGTGAATCTAGTATCATTGCGACTCTTACAAAATACAATAGCAGGTCTCAGCGATGGATCTAGAAGAATTTTGTAGAGCTCTCTATCCTTAGAAAAACTGTATCTGAGATGGTAAATTACATTCTCTCTATCGACACCACCTCTGATTATGTGATAGTTCTCATAAAAGAAAAGATATTTTGATAGAGCCTTCAAGGTTTTTGAATCAGCTGTTGCAGTGAAAGCAAGAATCTGTTTTATGTGAAGTGTTTGAATCTGCTTTCCTAGCATTTTGTAAGCTGGTCGAAAGGAGAGCCCCCATTCACATATGGTGTGAGCCTCATCAATTACGAAAAGAGATATATCGAAATGTCTCAATCTGTCCATTATCATTTCATTCAGAAGAATCTCGGGATTGATTATTATAATTTTGCAAGAACCACTCTCAATCTTTTTGAATCGTCGCTCTCTTTCTTGTTTGCTTTGACCTCCTTCTATTATTATAGAAGGGATGTTTGATAGGTCGAGTCTTCTTTTTTGATCTTTCATCAGAGCAAGCAGGGGATAAACAATTACAGTGATTCCATCAACAATTGTGGATGGAAGAAGAAAGCATAGTGATTTACCACCTCCTGTCTGCAAAAGAACCAATAGTCTGTTGTTGAGCTTGTTGTTGTAGCAATACATTATATTCTCAATGACTTTCTTTTGCATTGGTCTAAGATGTTCAATATGAAATTTTGACTTTGCATATTCTGCTATTTTTGAAGATTCATTCATATTAATATATAGGGCTTGGGATGCATTCTGCATCAAAATTACATAGCATTTTGAAGTTATTTTATAAACAGTTTATGTTAATTTTATTAACTTTTATCGTTTGTTGGTGCATATAATAACAATTTGAATTATAAAAATGATGGAAGATGTCGGTACAAGTTTGAATCATAAAAATAAGGATATTGAACTGGTTTTATCATAAATTTAGGCAATATTGTATCAAAATCATTGAAAAATTATATTTCATAGTCTGTCATAGAAGGTGAATTATTGAAGAATAGTAACAAAAAATATAGTCTTTTGACATAAGTTTCATAAAAATAAGGATTTTTGGATAAATTTGGTTGCTTTTTACCTTAATTATCTTTATTATACAGATATAGTAATTTTCATGAGGTAAAAATGATAGACAAGAACACAATTATGATTGTAGAAGATAGCGAAATAGATAGGAAAGTACTTTCACATGTCCTATGTAGTAACTATTCTATAATAGAAGCGAGTAACGGAGCGGAAGCTCTTGAACTTTTGAAATTTCGAAAAGATGAATTGTCTTTGATAATTTTGGATTTGATGATGCCTGTAATGAACGGCTTCGAATTCTTAGAGAAGACACAAAAAATTGAGAGTTTCGATATTCCTGTTGTTGTTGTCACCGCTGATGAAAATGTAGAGAACATATATAAAGCCTTAGATCTTGGCGCCATATCAATTTTACCAAAACCTTATAACACTGAAAAATTATTACCAAAAATAAAAGAAGCTATCCTAAATGGCGAGATCAGCCATCTGACTAAAAAATCTTTGATAGAGCAATCAAAAACTGTCAATCAGAGAGCTAAATACCAATTAGATAAATTAACAGGTCTTTACAATCAGACAGGATTTTTAGAAGTTGCCAGAGAGACAATGAACAAGAATCCTATGAAGAAATATACAATCATAAGATCTGATTTCACCAGATTTAAATTGGTAAATGACATGTACAACAGAGAAACTGGTGATAAGTTGTTGAAAGATTTTGCTTTCTTTTTACTTCAAACACTTCCTTCATCTTCAATTATTGCAAGATGGGACTCTGACAAATTCATAACCCTTGTTTCGTCTGATAGAGAGGATCTGATATTTGATATAGAAAAGATAGATGATTATCTCAAAAACTATCCATTGAATATAAACTTGAATGTTTTATATGGTGTCTATCTTGTACAGGATAAATCTGTTTCAGTTGATAGAATGTGCGATAGAGCAGACTATGCTGTAAAAAGAGCTAAAAATGGTTTTGATTCAGCAGCTTATGTTATTTATAATGACTCTCTTGAGAAATGGATCAAGATTGAACAGACTGTTATATCAGGAATAGAGGGTGCAATTAAAAATGGTGAGATAATGATTTATTATCAACCTAAATATTCACTCATCACTCAAAAAATAGTTGGAGCTGAAGCTCTTGTTCGATGGAATCATCCTAAATATGGTATGATAAGCCCTGCGGTGTTCATCCCTATATTAGAAAACAATGGATTGATTCATCAACTTGATCATTATGTTTGGGATCAAACCTGTGCTGCCGTTGCAAGATGGAGAAAGACAGATCTTCCAAAGATACCAGTATCAGTGAATGTATCTAGAAACAACTTCTACAGAGAAAAACTGTGGATTGAGCTTCTTGATTTAATTGAGAAGCATGGATTGACTCCAGATTGTATAAACATTGAAATCACTGAATCATCTTATATGTCCGATCCTAAATTTATACAGAGTGTTGTTGATAAATTCCAAGAATCAGGCTTGAGTGTTCATATGGATGACTTTGGATCTGGTTTATCTTCTTTGAATGTTCTTAAAGACCTTGTATTTGATGTTTTAAAAATTGACTTGAATTTCTTGCAGGGGCTTGAATCAAATGAAAGAGCTGCAATAATACTGAAGTCAGTAATTCATATGAACAAACTTCTAGATTTACCAGTTGTTGCTGAAGGAATTGAGACAAAAGCTCAAGAAAATTTCTTGAAGGATATTGGTTGTGAGGTGGGGCAAGGATTCTTGTTCTCAAAGCCAGTTAGTGAAGATCTATTTATAGATCTGTTAAAAAAGAATTCACAGCAACCAAAACAACAGAGTGTCTGATTCATTAAAAGTTAATATCTTTGAGTTCCTATTTCAGGAACTCATTTTTTTGGGTTGATAAATTAAAGTAGTTATTCTTTTGGAAGAATCGGAGCTTCAATATGTATAGAGAGCACTGAAAAACGGAGTGAGCTCTCAGTATCAAGTCTTTTTATGCTATATTGTCAAAGAGCACCTCTTTGTGATTGTAAATGAGGTGCCGCTCAACAAAAAAATAAGGAACTTCTTAAAATTGATCATTCAGAAAGTTGTTTCATTACTTCTTTAACAATTGGTCGATCTGCTGGAGCCCAATTCACACTCTCTAAATTATCAATACAGAGCCATTTAGAATCAAGATGCTCTTTTAAATCTAAATTTCCATGTTTGATGGTGCAGAAATATCCACTCATTATCACTTTAAAATTGGAATACTGGTGTTGTATGGTAATTATCTTCTTGCCAACATTGAGATCTGTATCAAATTCTTCCTGGATTTCTCTCAACAAAGCCTCTTCTTCCATCTCACCTTTTTCAATTTTACCACCTGGGAATTCCCACATTTTTGCAACTTCCCCTCTATCAGGACGTTGTGCAGTAAATATTTTATCATCATTTATTATAACAGCTGCAACTACATTTATTGTTTTCATAATTTTATGATAACAGGCAGTAAAGTTTTTTTCTATAGACTTAAAGATGTAAATCAATCACTTATTAGTGTATTATGGTCTCAAAATGTATATTTATTAATAGATTTTGTATATGAATATTTATGTATATACTGTATATATACGGTATATTTACATAAATATGATTAAAAATAATGTAAAAACAAATAAAAATGTATAAATATACGTTGACAATAATTCTATAAAAATGTATAACTTGCATAAATATTAAATACGGAGATTACAAATGGAAAATACAAATTACAAAAAAATCGTTTTAGCTTATTCTGGTGGTCTTGATACATCAATCATTATTCCTTGGTTGAAGGAAAATTACGGTGATCCTGAAATCATCGCTGTCAGTGCAGATGTGGGTCAGGGAACAGAACTTGATGGACTAGAAGAAAAAGCTAAAAAAACTGGTGCTTCAAAGTTATACATTTTGGATTTAAAAGAAGATTTTGTTCAAGATTACATCTATCCAACATTGAAAGCTGGTGCTGTATATGAACAGGATTATTTACTTGGAACTTCATTTGCAAGACCTTTAATTGGTAAAGAACTTGTGAAAATTGCAAAAGAAGAGGGTGCTGATGCAATCTGTCATGGTTGTACTGGTAAAGGTAATGATCAAGTAAGATTTGAATTGGCAATTAAAGCATTTGCTCCAGATCTAGCAATTATTGCTCCTTGGAGAACTTGGGAAATTAAATCAAGAACTCAAGAAATTGAATATGCAGAAGCACATAACATTCCATTGAAGATCAACAAAGAAACAAACTACTCAAAAGATAAGAACCTTTGGCACCTATCTCATGAAGGTTTGGATCTTGAAAATCCTGCTAATGAACCAGATTATGAAAAGGCTAAGTTCCTAGAGATGGGAGTATCTCCATTTTCTGCACCAGATGAACCTACCTACATTGAACTTGAATTTGAAAAAGGTATTCCTACAAAATTCAATGGTAAGAAGCTCAATGGTGTTGATATGATTGAAGCACTGAATAAAGTCGGTGGTGAGAATGGTATTGGTATCACAGATTTAGTTGAGAACAGATTGGTGGGTATGAAATCTAGAGGTGTTTATGAAACTCCTGGTGGAACTATTTTATACAGAGCACATCAGGTATTGGAAACAATCACACTTGATAAAGAAACTCAGCATTACAAATATTTAGTTGCACAGAAATATGCAGATATCGTTTATAATGGTACATGGTTCACTGTTTTGAGAGAATCTCTTGATGCATTTGTAGATAAGACTCAAGAAAGAGTTTCAGGAACAGTTAAATTGAAACTTTACAAAGGTAATATCATCAATGCTGGTGTGGAATCACCTTACTCATTATATGATGAAAACATTGCTACTTTTGATGAAGATCATGTATATGACCAAAATGACAGTGCTGGATTCATCAACTTGTTTGGCTTACCAATTAAGGTAAAAGCACAAATGGAAATTAAAAATAACTTACAATAGGAAATATTTATGAAAACCATGTGGAGTGGAAGATTCCAAAAAAGTATAGCCGCAGAAACCAATGATTTTAATTCATCCTTGCATTTTGATGCAAGGATGGTGGAACAGGATATAAAGGGCAGCATTGCACATGCAATTATGCTAGGCAGCTGTGGCATTATAAGTGGGGAAGATTCAAATCAAATTATAGATGGCTTGAGTGAAATAGAAGAAGATTTTAAAACTGGAAAGATCAATCCTTATGATTCAAATGCTGAAGATATTCATATGTTTGTTGAAGAGTTGCTCACCAATAAAATTGGTGAAGCTGGAAAAAGGCTTCATACTGCAAGAAGCCGTAATGACCAAGTAGCTCTTGATATCAGAATGTATGTGATTGATAAAGAGAAAGAATTGAAGATGCATCTTTATGACCTTCTTGAAGTTATCAGCAATATTGCATCAGAACATACTGAAACAATCATGCCAGGTTACACTCATCTTCAAAGAGCTCAACCAATATCATTTGCATTCCATCTGATGGCTTACGCTCAAATGTTTGAAAGAGATATACAGAGAATTGATCAATGCATCGAAAGAACAAATATCATGCCTCTAGGTTCTTGTGCTTTAGCTGGAACAAGTTATCCAATTAACAGAGAGCTTACGAAAAGCCTTTTAGGTTTCAATAGTGCATGTGAGAATGCTATGGATGGTGTTGCTGACAGGGACTTCCTTGTGGAGCTACTTACCGACATATCATTGATAATGATGCATCTATCAAGATTTTCTGAAGAGATTATATTGTGGTGCAGCTGGGAGTTCAAGTTCATTGAACTTGACGATGCCTACTGCACAGGATCTTCCATCATGCCTCAAAAAAAGAATGCAGATATTGCAGAACTTGTTAGAGGAAAAACAGGAAGATGTTATGGAAATTTGATGAATATGCTAACAACCTTAAAAGGTTTACCTTTAGCATACAATAAAGACATGCAGGAAGATAAAGAAGCAGTATTTGATTCAATTGATACAGTTCTTCAATGTCTCCCAATATTCAAAAAAATGATTGCTACTTGGAATGTTAGAAAAGACAATATGTATAAAGCTGCTCAGAAAGGCTTTATAAATGCAACAGATGTTGCTGACTATCTAACAAAGAAGGGCACACCTTTTAGAACTGCATACAAAATTACAGGGGAGATAGTTGCTTATTGCATAAAAGAGGATAAAACTCTTGATACCTTATCAATGGATGAATTTAAAAAATTCAGTACTGATTTTGATGAAGATGTGAAAAGCGAGATCTCACTTGAAAAGTGTCTTACCAAACGTAACAGTTTTGGTGGAACCTCACCTGAAGAAGTTGAAAGACAGATAACAGCGGTGAAAACTTTTTTAACCAGTAAATAACAATATTTGTTGTTGTATATTTTTTTTCTGCTATGGTCGTTTGGCCATAGCAGTTCTATTTTTTAGGTAGAACTTCAAACTTCTGATTTACAGAAGTTTGATAGTTGCTGAGATAGCACCCTGAATATTGTAGCTGACAGAGCTTGCGATATCATGGAATCTATTTATCTTACCAACGAATCCAAATACACCATTGAAGAATATCACATTGTTGATATCAAACGAAACAGTAGGTCTTACTGTAAAACTTATTTCAGGCGTTCCAACCATAAACAAAGTATTATCAACTTCACCTATTGAAACAGAACTGTTTCTATCTGTTTGGATACCTTTTGTTCCATCCATTCTGAATATAAAATCTGTTCCAGCACTCCATTCATTGTAGCTTAGATAGTTGAAACCATATGCAAGAACAAGATTATCTGGACCATAAATATATCCACTGTAAGAAATCTCATCCACAGAGCCTGTTAGATAATTTCCCAATATCCAATCATAGTTGTAGTTTTCATCTCCATTGGATTCTTTTTTCTCATTGAGATATAGATAAGGTGATGTGTACACAACTTCAATATAATTATTAAGAGAGCCATTCTTCATGGATATGGAGTTCTTGATATTGAAGAGAATACCATAGGCATTGGGGAATCCTCCATAATTTTCAGTTGGAAGAGTATATTGATCAAGCACTGTCTGTAAGTTCACTTCAAGACCTCTCATGATCACCCATTTTAAATTGGCTCCCAATATATTGTTGGCCTCATCATTGTAACCATTCGTGCTGGAATCTTGATCGAAGTTGAAATAATTGTGAACATACATGAAGGGAAGAATCATTCTGTAATCAACATATTGAGTTTTAAAAAGAGCTCCTTGATAAAAATCAAAAGAAAGATTGTCCAGTGGAGTCACAGTAAATCTGTTGATGACTCTGTACTGTGAATCATTGTTAAATGAAACAGGATACATTGAACCATCAGACTGTTGCAAATCAAACTGAGTCAGAGACATGTGATAGCTAAAAAATCCTGAAAATAGAGAATAGGATATATAATCCTGTCTTGAATAATTATCTCCAATGATCAGATTTCCAGTAATACCAGACCCTTCAGAAAGTCTGTTTCTACCAAATTGAAAATTGAAGTTATCGGATCCTGCAGACAGTCCTATCTTGAGAGGTTCCATAGAATTTAACTTATAAGCACTGTCATCGTTGAACGGTGAGCTATGAAGACTGTGATCAAATGATGGAACATCTTCATCGTAGTCATAAAAATTTTCATCTTGAAACTCAAACTGAGTATATCCATAAAAATAGTCACCAAAATCTATTTGCATTCTGGTATCAATCCAAGGAAGATTGTCTTTATATTGTTCCAAAAGTTCATACTGTTTCAAAGATTCACTGTTGGTTCTATATGACCTCATTGCGCCGCTGAAAAGTATATCTCCATTTACTGATGAATCCTCATCATTGTAAAGATTGCTTTTCTCATCAAGCATGGTCAGAACTTTATTGTACAGTTTCAATTCGTAATTATCTAATTTAGTTATATCAACTCTATTTATAGCATCTTGAAGGCTGGTTTTTGTTGTTGGAAAGCTATCAAAAATACCATTGGTAGATGATCTAAGAGCAAGAGTGTTGATTGCTTGTACTTCAAAATCATCTCTGTCATAAAGAGTGGCATAATTTGATGCCACAATACCTGTTTCAATCAATATAAAGATAATAATTAATGAAAGAAACTTTTTATTATTTTTCATATAATTTCCTCATTCATAATTTCATTAGTATTGTAGTAAGAATATTATCAAAAAGAAAGATGAAATAGATTAAATATATACTTTTAAATTATTAACATACCAATCTTGCAGTTTTAAATTAGTAATATTTATATTTAGATTTGCAATCAAAATAAAGATGATGAGATTGTATTAAAATTTAATTTATTTTTAAAAAATTCATTGACTATTATAAAGCCATGATATAGCGTTCCTGTATGAAAATTAACATGATTGAGGGAAGTCCTCTAAAACAAATTACAATGTTTTCGATACCTATAATTATCGGGAATTTTTTTCAACAGTTTTATCAGGTAATCGATACTTTGATTGTAGGAAGATACGTTGGCGTTGAAGCATTAGCTGCCCTCGGTGTATCTGGTCCAATTGGTTTCACACTGATTGGTTTTGCCTTAGGCCTCTCTACAGGATTCTCTGTTATTGTCAGTCAGAGGTATGGAGCTGGAGATGAAGTGGGAGTGAGAAAGAGCATTGCAATGTCCATACTCACAACATTCTTCTGCTCACTTGCAATAACCATAATATCCTTGCTTTTAGTCAGACCTCTGCTTAGATTGATATCAACTCCTGAAAATATCATTGACCTTGCAGAAAGCTATTTCAGAATAATAGTGTATGGAATAATTACCATAATGTACTACAATACATTCTCTTCAATCTTGAGATCGGTTGGAGATAGCAGGACACCTTTATTCTTTTTGATCTTCAGCTCTGCATTGAATGTAGCAGGAGATCTCATCTGTGTTGCTGTATTCGATATGGGTGTTCAAGGAGCAGCTGTAGCTACAGTATTTGCCCAGACAGTAAGTGCAATCTTGACCATGGTTTTCATAAAAACAAAGTACAAAGAAATTTGGCCTCAAAAAGAAGACTGGAAGTATGATAAAGAAGTGGTAAAAAGACTGTTAATGATCGGTATCCCAAGTGGTTTCCATTTTTCTGTAATATCTATTGGTGTACTTGTTGTTCAAGCAAACCTAAACGGATTTGGCTCAGATGCAGTAGCTGGATTTGGTGTTGGTGTAAGAATTGAAGGACTTTTTGAGCAGAGTTTCACTGGCTTTGGTGCAGGAATTACAACATACTGTGGTCAAAATATTGGGGCAGGAAGAATAGACCGAATAAGAGAAGGCGTCAAAAAAACAATGTTCTTAACAGCTATAATTGCCCTTATTTCTGGTATGATTCAGTTCTTATTCAGTGCCGATATTTCAAGATTGTTCTTATCAGACAAAGACACATCTGTTCTACTGTACTCAGTTCAGTATATAAAAACAGTTGGACTGTTTTACATTCCTCTTGCAAGTATCTTTGTATACAGAAGTGCAACTCAGGGACTTGGTTCTGGTTTGATTCCAATGATATGTGCATTCCAAGAGATCTTGTTTAGAGTTATCGCAATCATAATATTTGTTCCAATTTGGAGCTACATTGGAATATGTCTTGCATCTCCTTTTGCATGGATAGGAACTGGTGTTATGGCATACTGTTTTTATAGAATGCTTCTTACCAAAATTGAGAAACAAGTGGCAGACCACAAACCAATTAAAATATTTTAATCACATTCTAATTGATATTGTCGAGCCTCTACTGAAGGCTCGACTTCTTTCTAATATTGCATTCAATTCTCTGACATTTCCTGGAAAGTCATGATCATAAAGACTCTGCATGAAAGATGAATCAACATCTCTCATCTCACCAACTTTATTGTAATAATGATGAACAAGTTCATCTAAATCTTCCTTATGCTCTCTCAACGGAGGCATTGTTATAGAAAATTGAGATATTCGATAAAAAAAATCAGATCTGAACTTCTTTTTATTCAGAAGAGTGTCCAAAGTGCAGTTTGAGGCTGTAAGCAACCTGAACTCACTTTTCAGTATCTTTTGAGAGCCAATTCTCCTATACTCTCCACTTTCCACAAGCCTAAGTAATTTAGCCTGCGATGCAGGGTTGAGATTCTCTATTTCATCTAAAAAGAATGTTGTATTGTTTGCACTTTGTACAAGACCTTCCTGCATGCAATCTGCACCAGTGTAAGAGCCTTTATCATGACCAAAAAGAATGGAATCAGAGATAGGGGAGTTCAACAAAGAGCAGTTGACCTTTATCATATCTTTATATCTGCAGCTGCTGTTCAAGTGAAGGTGATTTGCTGCAAGCTCCTTGCCAACACCTGTCTCACCAAAAATAATTGTTGGAAGATTCTGTTTTGAAATGATGTTCAACTCTGCTCTTAAATCTTGCATCATCTTGCTGCTTCCAACCAAGTTTGCGCAGTGTTGGTCTCTTTTTTCTTCATCGGCTTCACTTGCATTTGATTTTATATTCAATAATGATAGAGACCTTCTTAATGATGAATCATTGAGAGGTTTTGGCATGTACAAGATGTTACTTGATATCATATGGTATCTTTTGTCTTTATTACCATGGATTATCAATATAGGGCATTTTAAATCTCTGAAAGCTATCTCTTCAAAAAGAATTTTTCTATCAAAAGAAGTTGAATCATCAATTACTACCAAAGATACTTCAAGATGTTTATCTTTTAAGAAAGCTTCAAATGAGCTATACATTCTACATTTTAAATTTAGAACTCTGTTGATTATTGTTCTTTGATGTCCATTTGTAGAAAACAATATTGTATTCATTCATTTTTCCTTATCATGTATGTATGATTATGATACCACTGTATTTTCAGTAGTAAATAACTTTTGCATTACTTAACAACACATATTTTAATGACAGAAATAAAAAAGGCCTGGAAAATCAATTCCAGGCCAAAGTATAAAAGTTTTTATTAATTAAAGAATGCCCCATTTAGCTTTGAGTTCATCCATTGTTCCATTGTCTTCCAATGCTTTAAGTGCATTGTTTACGATCTCAACATGCATTGTATCTCCTTTTGGAAAACACATTGCAATAGGTTCAACGTTTTCTTCTGAAGTTCCAGATACTTTAAGTTTGCCTTTGAAAGCATCATTGCCAAGAACATATTCACCAGCTACAACACTATCTGTAACAACAGCGTCTAGATTACCATTGAGTAAGTCCTCAACAGCAAGAGCAATTGAATCATATGATTTGATTATTACATCATAACCGCTATCTTGGAGCATCAAATCTCCTGTTGTACCAATTTGTACCCCAACTTTTTTGCCTTCAAGTTCATCAATTTTTGCTGCTTCAAAACCTGTATCAGTTGGAACAATTATTGATTGTGTTACCACTAAGAAAGGTGTTGTGAATTCCATTGCAGATTTTCTCTCTTCTGTTACAGAAACACCTGATGCAATACCATCATAAGCACCGTTAGCAAGACCTGCAAAAATACCATCCCATGCAATATTGATTGGAGTGAATGTGTAATCACTCACCTCAGAGAATTTCTGAAGAAGCTCCATCTCAAATCCTGTGATGTTACCATCTTCATCTACAAATTCCAGAGGAGGCCATTCTGCATTAGTTGCCATTGTGATGACTTTACTTTCTTCTTCTGTTTCTTTTGAACCCTGTGCAAATACAACTGTTGAAGTAAAAGCCAAGATCATCATTAATGTTATAAGTGTTTTTTTCATAAAAATATCTCCCGTTATATATTTAAATTATATTTATAAAATTGCCCATTTTTCTTTGAGGGCATTTAAAGTTCCATTTTTTTCTAATTCTTTTAGACCTGCATTTACAATTTCAGTATGAAATGAATCACCCTTGTTGAAACACATAGCAACTGGTTCAGAAATTCCTTCCAGGTCACCTGTGATCTGAAGTTTACCTTCGAATGCCTTATTGGATAAAACATATTCGCCTGCAACAACGCTATCTGTTAATACTGCATCTAAGTTTCCATTTATAAGATCCTCTACAGCAAGAGCTATACTATCGTAGGACATGATATCTATATCAAGACCACTGTCTTGCAGAAGAAGATCACTTGTTGATCCAATCAGCACACCAGCTTTCTTATTCACAAGTTCATCCAAACCTGTTGAAGGATTTTGGTTATCTGACAATGTTATAATTGACTGTTTGATTTCAAGAAAAACATCAGAAAAGCTCATTGCCTGTTTTCTTTCATCAGTTACAGATACACCTGAAATAACTCCATCATAAGCTCCATTTGCTAGACCTGCAAATATACCATCCCATGAAACATTCTTCACTTCAAAGGTGTAATCAGTCACGCCTTCAAGTTCTTTCAGTAAATCAATTTCGAAACCAACAATATCTCCATATTCATCTACAAATTCTAAGGGAGGCCATTCGCAGTTAGATGCCATAACAATTATATGACTGTCATCAGCACTCGCTTCCTTGGTACCCTGAGCAACAACAGTACTCATTGTGATGCTTAAAGCAAACATCAAAGCAATAAATATTTTTTTCATAATTCATATCTCCTTAATGAATAATTATGCATACATCATGTATATTTATTACTATATAGTCAATAGTTTTTGATAAAATATTAAATAAATATACAGTAAATTCCCATTATTCTTGTTGAATAAGTAAATATTGAATAAATATTCTAAAAGTTAGCAAAAAAAATGTTCTAATTGTGTATTAATAGTCATTGATAGAATATAAATAAAAGAGCTTTTACTTGAACTCCATTGAAAAAATGATTTGAAATAGATCTCTGTTATTTCTCTAGTTGGAGGGATAAAAAAAAGTGTGCGAGCGATCTATTTTACTAGAGACTCACACACTTAAGTGTTTTTTATAATTTTATATATAAGTATTATAGAATACCATATTTAGCTTTCAATTTTGCAATTGTTCCGTTTGCTTCTAAATCTTTAAGAGCCTGATTTACAATTGCAACTTTTTCTTCTTGTCCTTTTGGGAAACACATTGCAATAGGTTCACCAACTTCTTGAGCAAAACCACTTTCAACTAGTTTGCCATTGTATGCTTTGTTTGAGATTACATATTCACCAGCAATCAAGCTATCAACAACTACTGCATCAAGATTACCATTTAACATATCTTCAATACCGTATGCAATGTTATCATATGATTTTATTTCAATATCTAGGCCACTGTCCTGAAGAAGTAGATCTCCGATTGCACCAATAAGTACACCAACTGTTTTTCCTTCAAGGTCATTTATATTCTTAGGAGAATCTTTTGAATCTGTAGGAATGATTATAGATTGAATCTGTACCAAAATAGGATCACAGAATAACATGGCTGCTTTTCTTTCTTCTGTTACTGAAACACCTGAAGCAATACCATCATATGCACCATTAGATAGACCTGCAAAAATACCATCCCAAGCAACATTTACAACTTCCCAGTTATAATCAGTCACTGTTGCAAGAGCCTGTGTAAGTTCAACTTCGTAACCCACAACATTGCCATCATCATCAACATATTCTAGAGGAGGCCATTCTGCATTTGTAGCCATTGTAATGGTTTCTTTACCATTAGAGTTATTTTCTTTTGAACCGCTAGCAAATAGACCTGCTGTTGTCAGTGATAGCAATACCATCAAAGTTATAATCATTTTTTTCATTTTCTTTCTCCAATATTTATTTTGTTTGTATATTTATGCGTGTATATTGTATAAATAGGGTGATTTTGTCAATACTATTCTGAATATTTATACAATTATTTTAAGAAAATTGGTAAAAATATAGAAATAGTGGTGATTTGTAAGAATAATTATACATTTACTTTGGTAACTGTTGATAAATATGCATGAAAGCAATTTGAAAAATAATTCAGTAAAAATAAATTAATGTTGATAATTGGATATTATTGAACTATACTTTACGTAATAAAAAATAAAGGAAAACAATATGTCAGAAAGAGTAGAAAAATTAAAATCTTGGGGATGTGATATTGATGGTGCATTTGAAAGATTTTTAAATGACGAAGAATTATATGATGAATGTCTGGACTTATTTATTGCAGATGAGAATATTCCAGCTTTAAAAGAGCATATTGAAGATGAGGACCAACAGGTCCCTTTTGTAATTGTTCACACATTAAAAGGTGTTGCTGGTAATTTAGGATTGACTCCACTTTATGAATCATTGGTAACTCTCTGTGAAAGTTTGAGAGTGAATAAATATGATCCAAAAAGTGGAGAATATGAAAGGGTACAAAACGATATTGATAAGTTCCTAGAACTTATGAAATAAATTTGTGAAGAATAACTTTTTCATCACCACCACAAATCATGCCTAGATTTCTTGCATTCTTATTTGATAGGTCATGTTCAAAAATTGCTGAAGTTTGATTTTCATTCTTCAGTAATTTTTTGGAATCATGAATTACAACTGCTTCCATTGCACCACCACCAACAGTACCAATCATGCTACCATCTGACAATATTGCAAGAAAAGATCCAACTTCTCTAGGAGCAGAGCCTTTCTTCTCAATAATTCTTGCTACAACAAAAGGTTCGTCTGTTTTTAGAAGTTTTTCTAAATCGCTCACTTTAATTTGAACTTGTTTTTTATCTGATTTTGTTACTTTAATTATCTCGCTTAAAATTGAAACAGCAATCTCTTCAGGAGTCTGAGCGTTTATATCAAGACCGATAGGAGCATGCAAAGTCTCAAGCTTCTCTATTTTTGCATCAATCTTACCAGATTCAATATCATCAGATAGAAGACCTCTTGTGGTTGCAACCTTACCAGATGATCCAATCATACCAAGATATCTATATCTCTTAGGAAGAATGGCCTGCACACAGGTTCTATCAAATTTATGTCCACGAGTTGCTACAACAATTGCAGAATGTGATAATTCCATACCATCTAGAACTTCATCATATTTGCCTATTTTCAGAGTTGCTTTAGGATAGAGGTCTTTGTTGCAGAATTCTTCTCTATCTTCTACAATTGTAACATTCATTCCAAGAAACAGACCAAGTTCATATACAGCATGACCAACATGACCACCACCACAGATAACAAGTTCCAATTTACCTGAAATAATCTCACTCATATATTCACAATCATCAATTTTGATACCTTCATCAGATGAAGAGACGAAATTGCCATCTAAATCATAGATAGCTTCGCAACCTAGATTCTTTCCAGTAATTGCAGTTCTTCTTTCCAATCCTTTTGGAAGATTTTCTAGCATGGAGTTAAAATATTTATTTTTCATTGTTATTCCTTATTATTAATTTTAATTTTTCAAGAGCGTATTCAATTTCTTGTTTGTTTGTGAATGGGCCAGGAGAGAAACGAATTGTCCCATTTGGATATGTATGCATTGCCTTGTGTGCCAATGGTGCACAATGCAAGCCGACACGTGTTTCAATACCATAATCAGATAGAGATGATGCTACATCGCTTGAGTCCATGCCATCAATGGTTATGGATATTGCACTGGTTCTGCTGTATATATTCATCTCACCAAATATGTTGACTTCATCAATCTTTGAAAAGCCTTCAAGAAGCTCTTTGCATCTTTGCATCGTGTTGTATCTATATAATTCAAAGTAGTTATTTATATCAGTATCTTTTATATGGCTTTTTAGTGATTCTGGAATCTCTCTAAGTGAATCATCAATCACTGCATTCAATCCAGCAATTCCAATCAAGTTCAATGTACCAGCTTCAAATCGGTCTGGCAGAAAAGTTGGCATCTTAAGTGATGCACTTTCAGAGCCAGTGCCACCACATATGATTGGTTTCAAAGACATGAGGAAATTTTCATTTGAAATAATTCCACCAATCCCAGTAGGTCCCAAGAATCCTTTATGACCTGCAAAACAAATTGCATCAATCCCATCAAGAGTGATTGGAGCAATTGGAAATCCTTGGGCTGTATCTACAATCAACTTCAAGTCATTCTTTTTTGCAAAAGCTTTAGCTCTTTCTATATCTGTGATTGTTCCAAAAACATTTGATGATTGTGTTATGATCATTGCTTTTGTGTTATCTCTTATAAGAGTCTCACCATCGTCAAATATAGTATGAGCTTTATCATCACAAGGAAGAGTTGAGTATTCAATATCTCTTTCTACAAGTGGCCTTATAACAGAGTTGTGTTCTAAAGATGTTACAATAACATGGTCTTTTTCTGTAAGCATTCCCCCAATTATCATGTTTAGAGCTTCAGTGATACCAGAAGTAAATATAACACTTTTGAAATCAGATGAGCCAACTAAAGATGCAAGCTTGATTCTTGTATCCAATAATAAAGATGATGATTCAAGTGCACTTTCATACACTCCACGTGATGGGTTGCTTCCATCATTTTCAATGAAATTGACGATTGCCTTGGACAAAACTTTTGGTTTTGGATACGAAGTACATGCGTTATCTAAATAAACTCTTTTCATGAAAACAGTATAGCATAAAAAATAAAAAAAATCCATTGTGTTTTTCAAAAAATGATGGTAGAATCGTTTAACTGAGAGGTTTTTTATGTTAAAGGAAAAAAAATTGGTCATTATTACGGGTTTCGTAATTGGCTTGGCTGCTTTAATTTTGGTGGCGTTCGGCAATCCTGCGAATATGGGATTTTGTATTGCTTGTTTTATTCGTGATATCACAGGAAGTCTGTATCTTCATACTGCACCTAAATTGCAATATGCAAGACCTGAGATATTTGGTTTGATTCTTGGTTCAACCTTACTGGCTCTTCTTAATAAAGAATTTAGAGCAACAAGCGGTTCTGCTCCTGTAATGAGATTCGTATTGGGATTTTTCATGATGGCTGGAGCATTGGTATTCTTAGGTTGTCCTTTAAGAATGGTATTGAGACTTGGTGGTGGTGATGGTAAGGCAATATTTGCATTGATTGGCTTTGCTGGAGGTATATCACTTGGTTCTTACTTCTTAAATCAAGGTTTCACACTAGGTAGATCTTACAAACAAAAAAGCATCGATGGTATAATCTTCCCTATCGTATGTATCTTATTGTTGGTATTGGGATTCTTCAAGTTAATTGGAGTTCCTAGCGAAGAAGCTCATGCACCATTCTTCTTAAGTCTTGGTCTTGCACTGATTGTTGGTGGATTGGCACAAAGATCTAGATTCTGTATGGTAGGTGGTATCAGAGATTTCATTTTGTTCAGAGATAATCGTCTGTTCCTAGGTTCTTTGACACTTTTTGTAACTGTATTGATTGGTAACATCATTTTAGGTAATTTCCATTTTTCATTCACATTGACATCAGCAATTTGGTATATCTTATCAATGGCTCTAGTTGGTTTGTGTGGTGCATTGCTTGGTGGTTGTCCTTTAAGACAGTTAATTCTAACAGGTGAGGGCAACGGAGATAGTGCTATTACTGTTCTTGGAATGGTTGCTGGTGCTGCTGTTTCTCACAACTTCAGTACTGCATCAAGCCCAACATTGGTCAAGACTGGTGGAAAAATTGAAGTTATTGTTGGTCTTGTTATTGTATCTATGATAGCATTTGTAATTGTAAAGAAACAAAATAAAGAGGTAATGTAATGGAAGTTGATGCAAGAGGACTTGTATGTCCACAACCTGTAATTCTAACAAAAAAGGCTTTAAAAAATGAGCCAGAGCAATTGGATGTATTGGTAGATAACATAGCTGCACTTGAAAATGTAACTCGTTATGCCAATGCAATGAAATATGACGTAACAAAAACTCCTAATGGAGATGAATATATTTTAAATTTAAGGAAAAGATAAATGGATTATTTACTTACTTTTCATACACAACTGGATGCTGTTATAGCTAGAAAATCATTGACTTCGAAAAATATCAAGATAAAACTTGCTCCGGTGCCAAGAGCTCTATCTTCTTCATGTGGGACATGTGCAAGAGCATATTCTGTCAGTAAAGATGATTTAAGAGGAATAAATATGGAAAGTTTGTATATAATTAAAGATGAGAAATATATTGAGGATCAAATATAATGAGTGATAAAGTAAAATTAACAAGTATGGTAAAGACCAGTGGTTGTGCCGCTAAACTTCCACCTGGTACTTTAGATGAAGTATTGTCTTCTCTTCCATTGATGAAGAGTGATAAATTGATTAGTGGTTTTGAAGGCAATGAAGATGCTTTGGTCTATGATCTAGGTGATAATAGAGTGATGGTTGCAACTGTTGATTTCTTTCCACCTATGGTAGATGATCCTTATACATTTGGAACTGTAGCTGCAGCTAATGCGCTATCAGATGCTTTTGCAATGGGATGTAGACCCGCTGTAGCTTTGAATCTGATGTGCTTCCCATCATGCCTTGATACATCTGTAATGAGAGAGATCCTCTTAGGTGGACAAGACAAGGTTGGACAGGCTAATGCTGTAATTGCAGGTGGCCATACCATAAGTGATGCAACTCCAAAATATGGTTTGTGTGTTATTGGTTTTGGCGAAAAAGATAAAATTTGGTCAAACCGCGGTGCGAAAGAAGGTGACATATTGATTCTTACTAAAAAGATAGGAACCGGTGTGGCAATGACAGCATTGAAAGGTGAGATGTGTGATAAGATTACAGAAGAACAAGCTACAAAGAGCATGCAAAAATTAAATAGTGATGCATATGAGAATGCGAAAGATTTGGATGTTCATGCAGCAACTGATGTAACTGGTTTCTCACTTCTAGGACACCTTTATGAGATGAGTGGTAATGGAGACATCACTATGGTTGTAGAATCTGGTAAAGTTCAATTCTTTGACGGCGTTGAAGAATTAGCTAGATTGGGTTTGATTCCTAGTGGATTGTACCATAATAGAGACTACATACAGGACAAAGTTAAATTTGAAGATGGCATTGTTCTGGCAAGACAGGATCTATTATTTGACCCTCAAACAAGCGGTGGCTTGTTATTTGCTCTAAGTAAGGATGATGCAGAAACATATCTTGCTCGAATGAAAGGTGATGCTTTTGTCGTTGGGCATGTTGAATCTAGGGGCGATAGTCCAATCGTTGTTACTAAATAACAATAATACAATTTTAAAATAAATGAACCGCTTGAAAGTCTCAATCGACTGATGGCGGTTCTTTTTCATGTTTTCTGATTTTAAAATCAAAACAAATTCCAATTATGTATTTATTACTTTGCAGTGCATCAATTCAGTGAGAATTTAAGCTGCACAAAAATTAAATATACTGATGCAAAAGATGCAAGTTTGAATAAATATTTATAGGAGGTTGTATGATTTTGAACAAGCAAGAGGTACAGAAACTGAAGAAATTGTTTGATATTGATGTGTGCTATTTTAACTTAGCCGCTTTTGATGATATGAGAACAATGGTGTTGGATTTTGCACAAATTGATGGTAGCAAATATGAATTTGATTACATCATTCAAAAATCAAAATCAAAAATCAAGATTCCAGATGATACTGTCAATTCAAGAGCAATAAGTACCTTAAATAAAATACAGCAGATTGAAGAAGATTTCACTTCAGAGAATTTTTTAAAATGGACAAACTACTATGAAAAAAATGAAATTCTTAAAGTCCTGTATGAGCTATGCTTCATCATTTCCAATTACGCTTTTGCCAATCTTATGTATGATGAGTTTTATGACCTTCATAAGATATTCAATCCAATCGATAGAATTTATTATGTCAAAATTGAGAGAGTAGAAAAGTTAAATCACATCAATTTGATCAAAGAACATATATCAGAAATTGAGACTGGAATAAAAGAATGTAAAGAAAAAATTGATGGACCGATCTTTAAAAATAGATCTCTCAGCTATGATATAACCCATGAAGAGTATGAGAGAAGATATTGGCAGTTGACAGACAATCAAAAGCAAATAGTTGATAGAATATATGATGATCTATCTGGTTGCTATCTGATTGAAGGAGAGGCAGGATCTGGCAAATCTATAACTCTTTTATCACTTTATCAGAAGATGTCGAAGGAAAGAGCCAGTGAATCTTCTTTTTTTTTGACATATAACAACAGCCTTATACGATTCTATCGCAGTGGTCTTCTTGATGATAAGATGAGCTCTCACTGCATCAAGAACCTCAGAACAGTCAATAAATTCATGCTGCATTATTTCTATTCAATATTCCCTGAGATCACTGTAGAGATCAATAACATGAAGGACAGAAGCTTCAATGAAAGACTTCTAAATTTATTGAATAGAGCTGTTAACATCTACAACGAAAACAATGAGAGGACATCTCTCGATATTGAATATATTTCAAACCAGATTGAATCTAATATATTTGCAAACTGTTTGGATAAAGATGATTGCATTGAGCAGTATGGAGATAGTGTGATTTATGAAATCAGCATGATATATCGATTTTTGATGGACAAGAACAGAACTGCATCTATAAATTACGCATCGTTAAAAAGTCTGGAATATCTTTGTGATAATGATATTGATGGAATTGTGGATTATATATTGATTGATGAAGCTCAAGATCTGAGTTTTGCAATGCTATCTTTTCTCAGTAAAAGTGCCAAGAAAGCCTTCATAATGGCATCTGATCCAAATCAATGCATATATCTGAAGGAAACCTCCATTTATAGATTGAACATTGACTGCAAGATACTGCACATGAATGAGAATCTGAGAAATCCAGATAAGTTAAAAGCACTGGCTGATTCATATCTAAAAAGTTTTGATGAAAAGCTCTTACCAAAGAAAATTGTATTTGATGATGCTCTAACAGGCATGAGACCACATTTATTTCAAAATTTCAGTGTTGAGGACACAATCACACTTCTATTGAAAAAGCTCAAAGTTGACATTGAAGAGTTTGAATTGGATTTGAAAGACATCTTCATAATCTGCCCATCTCAATATGTAGTCAGTAAAATTATAGAGAGATGTGAATATCCTTCAGTTGAGATGAAGAATGAATCCATTGATTTTTCTGAATCTAAAATTAAGATTTCGACTGTTTATTTATGTAAGGGCACATGTTTTGCATATGTCTATCTGTTTCTGTCCAATAAAATCTTTATAACCAGCAGGTATGATAAGGAGACTCAAAATGAGATAATGAAAAATATAATATATGTTGCTTTGACCCGATCAATGAATTCTTTGAATATCTTTATTCCTAAGTCCAGAACTCCACTGAAGCCAATAAAGCATCTACTGAATCTGATGGGTTAACTTATTGATTTATGTTGTTGGCCATGGGCTCTTTCTTATTTTGGATGATAAAAAAACTGATACTGGCTGTTAAACCAATATCAGTTATATGCATTATCTTAACAAATACTGCAATGTAAATTAAGTATCACTCAAATTCCTTTCAAATCTCAAAACGGCTTCCAAAACCCCGCCTGCAATACAACGTCCTTTATCAGTTACTGTTAGATGGTCTGTATCTGCACCACGAGGGTCGATATCAGCTACCTTGAATCCTTCAGGTACATGTAAATCATTTTGGAGAAGGCCTCTGAGTTTGCCATCAATTGTTGCTGGAACTTTGACATCTCCAACAGTTGCAATTATGTCACCTTTTTTAACAAGCTGTCCAATCTTTAAATCTGAATGCCAAATACCTTCCGCAGGAGAGTGAATTACTCTCTCTTTGCCCATTCCTGAAATTAAACCAGGTATTCCGGTATTTTCAATTGCTCTTCCATCATAGATAACTCTACCCAAGTAGTGTCCTCGTTTTGTTTCAACCACAACATCACAGTCCTCTTTAGCTGTAAAACCAGGGCCAAGAGCTATGACAAGTGGAGCATCATCAATCTTTGTGCAGATATTCTTCTTAGCAAGAATACCATCCACAACAACAATTGGATGAAGTCTTTTAATCAAATCACCATTGCTGTCACTGACAATTGCAACTTGATTGTTATCGAGCACATCTAAAATTCCATTTAAGTCATTCTTATCACATTTTGTTGCAGTGACACCCTCAACTTCAATTGAACCATCATACATAGCCTGAGCAAATGAAACGGTACGTCGAATTACAGTTGGTTTTTCAATTTCTAATGAAATTACTTTATAACCGCTGTTATGTAATTTGAGAATTACAGCTGTTGCAAGATCTCCTCCGCCTCTAACAATAACTGGTCTGTATTTTCTGGTTCTATCTGTTGCGTATTTGTTATGAGTGTTGATCATTACCTCACTCATTACTGCCAATGCAACTTGGTTTGGAGTTTGTCCTCCTAAATCAAGGCCAATTGGGCAATGCAGTTTTTTGTTCTGTTCAGCTGTGAAATCAACATTACCCAAAAAGTTGATTGTGTGCTTGTGACTTGCCATCACTCCAACATAATATGCATCAGAATTTAGAGCCACTTCGTAATCTTTTTTATGAACAAGACTGTGATTTAAAGCCAGAATTGCATCACGCTCTGTTAGAGCCAAACTCTCTAGAGTTTTGGCAATATCGTCAGTTAAGATAACAGAAGATGCCATTTTGAACATTTCTTTTTTGCAGAATTCTTCTCTTTTATCAACAATACATACCTCAAAACCAAGGAAACTTGCGAGTTTTGCTGTCTGTTGACCAACGTGACCACCGCCAATGATTATCAATCGATTGTTTATCTCACCAATATCAATTGCAACTTCCAGGTAAGATGATTTTGGATTGTCAATTGCAGAACCTATTTTAAATAGCCCGCCTTTACCTTCTTTTAAACATTCAATTGCTTTCAAAACTGTTTTATGTTCTATTGCTCCGCCGCCTATTGTGCCGCATGAAGTACCATCTTTTTTGACCAGCATTCTTCCACTGGTTCTAGTTACTGTGCCTTCAGTGTTAACAAGGGTGACCCATGCAAATGGGATACCTTTGGCTTCTAAGATTGAAGCTTCACTGTAAGGGGAATTTGATAAATTATTCATAGGCCCATTATACATTCAAAAAGTGCATTTGAAAACAACTATTTTTACCAAACATATGGATATATAATGAATACATGAGTGATGATAATAAAATAATTGGAATTGATGTTTTTAATGAAAGATACAATGCCTGTATATTGGATCTATCAAGTGGTATGTACAAAAGCTATACAGGTTCTGCTACTTTGGATTCTGGGATAAATAGACTTCTCAATCGAATTGAAAATAAAAATATAATATATATAAGCGAGAGCCAATTGGCAGCTAAAGTGGCTTTGATATTTAAAGATAATGTCACAATCATAAATCAATCAATGATAAGTCTGCTGAACAGGGCAGGAACAAAAAGAGGTAAAGAGCTTGCAGTATTTTATTGCAATAATTTTGAAGCGTGTAAAAAAAACTCTCTATCAAAAAGTATGAAAAATAAAATATTGATTGAGGGAGAGAGTAGGCTAACTCAGATGGAAGAACTCTTAGATGAAGGTGAGAATCTATTTGAGAACGTCAAGCTTGGTAAGAAAATTGATTTTGAGAGGGCTCTTGAGTTGGAGCAGGCTGCTCGAGAATTCACAGGACAAAGTGGGGAGGAATCAAAGAAATTTGAAAAGATTGATGATATTTTCAATGAATTTGAAGAATTGAACAAATTATGAGACACAAAAAAATGGGACAAAAATTTTGTCCCATTATATGTCAACTAAATAAATTAGTTATTATTTTGTTGGAGGTGTTACAAGAATTGTCTTGAGGAAAGGTTGCTTTTTAAGATTCTCAACCAAACCTCTTGCTCTTGCTTTATTAACATAAGAAGCATCTTCAAAGCTATAATGGAAATTAGTATGAATATCATATGTACCTTCCATAAGAGCATAAGCATCTTCTGTAATAACTAATTCTTCATCAGTAGGAATAACAAAAATTCTTGAAGGAGAATCATCAGCACTGATATCAAATTCACCATTTCTACAGTGACATTTATCATTCTTTTCAACATCAAGTTTTATGCCTAGGTTTTCAAGTCCAACCATAGAACCTCTTCTGATATGTTCACCCATCTCGCCAACACCAGCTGTGAATACAACTGCATCAACTCTACCTAGAAGAGCTGCATAAGCACCGATATATTTTCTAATTCTGTGGCATTCCATTTGGATTGCTAGTTGAGCTTTTTTATCACCTTCAGCTGCTGCAGCCTGAACATCACGTCTGTCGCTCTTTCCGCAGATACCAATCAATCCTGATTTTTTGTTCAAAGCTGTATCCATTTCTGATGGAGTCATACCAGTTTTGTTCATAACAAAAGGAAGAATAGCAGGATCTAAATCACCTGATCTTGAACCCATTACTAGACCTTCTAAAGGAGTCAAGCCCATTGAAGTATCAATACATACACCATTTTTTACAGCACATACAGATGCACCATTACCAATGTGGCAGATAATTACATTTGTATCTTTGTTTTCTTTTCCAAGAAGAACAGCTGCTCTTTTAGCACAATATAGGTGACTTGTTCCGTGGAAGCCATAACGACGTACGTTGAAGTCTGTATACCAAGAATAAGGTACTGCATACATGAATGCTTCTTCTGGCATTGTCTGGTGCCAAGCTGTATCCATAACAATTGCATGAGGAACGTTTGGCATTACTTTACGTGCTGCTTCAATACCCATGATATTTGCTGGCATGTGTAATGGACCTAAAGGTATGAGTTCTTTTAATTCTTTGATAACTTCTTCATCTACTAAAGCAGATTTAACGAAAATCTCACCACCATGTAAAACTCTGTGTCCTACAGCGCCGATTTGAGATAAATCTTCAATAACGCCATATTGTTTATCGACTAGCATTTTAATAATTAGTTCGATAGCTTCTTTGTGAGTAGGGGAAGAGAATTTAGCAGTATATTCCTCTTTACCAGTAGCTTTGTGTTCGATTGTTGAGTATTCAAGTCCAATACGTTCAACAACGCCTACAGCTAGTACGTCTTTGTTAGTCCAGTCATATACCTGGTATTTAGCGGAAGAACTTCCGCAGTTGAGGGTTAGAATCACCATAATATTATGTGCTCCTTAAAAATTTGTATTTGTTTTTATATTAAAAAATTTGAAAAATAAAAAAATATGCCCTAAAGCAACTTGTCTATACTACAATGATTAAGAGTATTATTTCAAGCAAAAATAACTATTTTTTAGCTAAGTTAATATGAATATACAAAAAATATTGGGATATTTGCTTTTTTTTATTTGTCCATTCACAATTACGGCAAAATCGATAACAATAAATGAAAATTATTACTCGAAAAATAAATCCATAGAATTTTGTGATTCTGACAATAAATTAAAGCTAACTCTATTTGATGAAAAACTTTATCTATCTTCTCTTGATATCGAAATAGATAAATTTTTATTTAAAAAAGGAAAGTTGGTGAATACAAAATATCTTAAATCTGGCATGTCTACTGATGTATATGTCTCTTATATTTATAATAATTTTGAGCTGTATTCCACCATTATTGGTCAAAGCGATAATGAGGTAACAGTTGATGGTGTGAGATATGTGAGTGAGGCCCTAAAAGTTGATGTAATGAGTTTTGAAAATCACATGACAAAAAAGCCCGTTTACATTAAGTCATATTTCAATTCAATCGAAAATCTTAAAGATACTCACAAGGGCTTGATTTATGTAGTTCAGTATGACACAGACGACATAAAGATTCGCAGTGAAGCAGCTGATACAGCTTATGGATATTTCTACAGCAATTCATTGACGCTTGGCTCCAAACATTTTGATGTATTCTTTGAGATGCAAAATTTGAGTTACAGATATCAAGCTGGACTTGAATTGAAATTGTATGGATCTTCCATAAAAATAAAAGACTTTATCTATCCGCAGAGTGTTTTTTCGGGAAGAGCCTCGAGAAGAGAATATCAATCAAACTCAACAATATATAAAAAGATAAACAAAGAACTGTTCTTTGGTTATGAAATCAAAGATATGCGAGTAAAAATCGATGAAAAAATAACTTTCAATGAGAATTTAGAAAGAAAGAGAACACAATCATTATATGCAACTGTTTATTTTATTAAAGATGACAGATACAACCTAAATGTAAAATTTGGAATGCTTAAAGAAAAACCAATAATTGAAATTAAGATAGAGAATTTAAAAATTGGCTACAAGTATTCTGGATTCTATTCTGCACTAGAATTGAAATTTTTGAATGACAAAACAGCTCTAAAAATAAATTATGAGTGCAAAAAAACGCTTGATTTAAAAATCAGTTATTATTTTTAGCTGAAATCACCTAGAAGTTTAATTTCAAATTCAAGATCTACATTGAATTTTTTCTTGACCTCATCTTTACCTTTTAAAGCAAGTTGATAGATATCAGAACTTTTAGCATGACCTGTATTCACAATAAGGTTTGCATGTTTTTTAGACACCATTGCATCACCAATTTTCTGTAATTTCATGTTGCATTCATCAAGCATCTGACCTGCAGTCAATGAACCTTCTGGATTTTTAAAAACAGAACCTGCAGAAGGAAAATCGAAATAACCTTTGTTTCGGCGCTCCTGTTTCAAAGCTAATTGAGTATCTTTTCCGTTTTTAAGAAAATCTTGGGATTTGGGAAGCAAAAAACCAACTTCAAAAATTATGCAATCTCTCATGTCCATAAAAGGAGAGTATCTATAGCCAAAGTCTATTACCTGTGCCCCCATTCTGTGTGTCTTTCCGTCAAAAGTTACATAATCTACATAGAGCAGATGATCACTTATGCAGTGTCCATATGCACCAGAATTTCCTGCAATAGCTCCTCCTATTGAACCCTGAATACCTGAAAGAAATTCAAGTCCTTCCATTCCATCTTCTAAGGTAAGAGTGATTGCTTTTTCAAGAGTCATTCCAGCTCTGCAACAGAACATATTTCCTCTTGAAGAATAACGAGAGAGATGTTTGGTTCTTATCACAAGACCTTCAATTCCTTTATCACTTACAAGTGTATTGGAGCCATCACCCATAATTGTGATGTTAAGTTTTCTCTCCTCAGCAAACTTCAAGGCAGCAATTAATTCAGAAAACCGACCAGGAGTCGCAACAAATTCAGCATTTCCGCCAGTTTTGAAATTTGTAAATTCTGAAAGATTTACATTTTTTTCTATAACATCATCAAACTTGATTTTTTCACCTTGATAGCATACATTATTATTCATGTGTTCAGTTTACCAATGAAAAATGGATTGAGCAATAAAAATTTTCTTTTTATTTGTTATTATCACGTTTTTTCGGTATAATTAGGATATTAAATAATAGAACTGAACATTATAAATACAGATTTCTATACTAAATTGGGGTAATTAATGAAAGTATCATTATACAATACAATGGGTCGAAGTATCCAAGAATTCAAACCTATAAATGAAAAAGAAGTTGGCTTTTATGCATGTGGTCCAACTGTCTACAATTATGCACATATAGGTAATTTAAGAACCTTCATCTTTGAAGATATTCTAAAGAGAGTTCTCACTCATTTCGGATATAACGTAAATCATGTCATGAATATTACTGATGTTGGTCATCTTACAGGTGACGGTGATGACGGTGATGATAAAATGACAAAAACTGCAAAGGAAACAGGAAAGACTGTTTGGGAAATTGCAGAGTTCTATACAACAGCATTCAAGAAAGATTTTCATGATTTGAATATGATTGACCCCAATGTCTGGTGCAAAGCTACTGACCACATTGATGATATGATAAAGCTAATTCAGAGAATCGAAGCAAATGGTCATACATATCAAGCAGGTGGAAATGTATATTTCTCAATTGATACTTTTCCTGAATACGGCAAATTGGCTGGATTGAAATTAGATGATCTACAGACTGCTGTAAGAGATGATGTTCATGTGGATACAAATAAGAAAAATCCTAAAGATTTTGTTCTTTGGTTCACAAAAAGTAAATTTGGAGCTCAGCAGATGATGTGGGACTCTCCTTGGGGCAGAGGATATCCTGGATGGCACATTGAATGTTCAGCAATGAGCATGAAATATCTTGGTGAATCTTTTGATATCCATTCAGGTGGAATTGATGCAATTCCAGTTCATCATACAAATGAAATTGCTCAATCTGAAGCTGCAACAGGTCACAAATGGGTCAATTATTGGTTGCATGGAGAGTTCTTGCTAGATGAAACAGGTAAGATGAGTAAGAGCAAAGGTGAATTCCTAACTCTTCAGTTGTTGATCAAAAAGGGCTATGATCCAATGGATTATAGATATTTTGTGCTGGGTGGACATTACAGATCTCAGTTGAGATTCAGTTTTGACAATTTGGATAATGCAAAGAAAAATAGATTGTCTATTGTTTCTAGAATTCAGGATATGTTAGAAAATGATGCAAAACAGGTTGAGATTGAAAGTGAAGAAGCAAAAAATCTCATGAACAGTTTTGATGAAGCATGTGCTAATAACTTAAACATGCCTATGGCTCTAGCTGAACTTTGGAAAACTCTAAAAAATGATAAAATAACAGATTCTGAGAAATATTCTCTTGTAATGTACTATGATGATGTACTGGGTCTACGTTTGGATCAAATAGAGAAAAGAAAAAAAGAAAATCTTGGTGAAGAAGCTCAGGCTTTATTAGATGAAAGAGTTCAAGCAAAGAAAGATAAAAATTTTGCAAGAGCTGATGAAATACGTAATGAATTAGATAAAATGGGATATATTGTAAAAGATACACCGCAAGGAGCTGTTTTATCAAAAAAACTGTAACCAACAGTAACAAGGGTTGTTAATATTTATGAAGATTCAAAGTAATGATGAACGTGATTTCCGTGAAGTTTACGAGCAGGTGTTCCCTATGATATTTAAAGTTTCAAACAATATTGTAAGGAATCCCGATAGAGCTGAAGAACTTTGCCAAGAGGCGTTTACTAGATTTTATGATCAAGGAAAAACTTTTCCTTCATTAAATGATGCAAAATACTGGTTAATAAGGGTTACAAAGAACCTATCTATCAATGTTGTAAAACGTAAGGGCAGAGAGCTCAAGATGATAGAAAAAGTTAAGAAGGAACCTAAAGCAAAAATCAAAACCGGCGAAGATTTAATGGTTGAAGATCAAATTTGTAAAGAAGTTAGAGATGCAATTGCTCAGCTCCCTGAAAAATTTAGAGTTGTAATTACATTAAAGACCTATACAGATTTAGATTACAAAGGAATCGGAGCTACTCTTAACATTTCTGAGAGTAATGTTAAAGTAAGAGTCTTTAGAGCAAGGAAAATGCTTGAAAAGATTTTAAATGAAGATCAGGAGTAATAGAATATGTGTTTAGATGATGCGCTTTTAAATTCTTATTTAGATGGTGAATTATTAGAGCCTTGGAAAACTCAAGTTGAAGAACATCTTTCTTATTGCAATGGATGCCAGATGAGGCTTGAGCAATTGAAGAATCTCAACAATAAGATGAAAAGTGCTACAATAAGTGACGATGAAATCGAAGCTAGAGCCGATAGGGTGATGACATTCTTTGAGAAGAATAGATTTGATAAGCCCAAAAAGCAGAATATATTTCGAAGAAAGATTCAGGTAAATTTGATACCTGCTTTGATCACCAGTGCTGCGGCTTTTGTTGTTGTCTTCATTGGTTCATTTGTTTTGTTTGGAACGAACAACCAACAAACAAGTGAGATACTTCCTGAAGTTAATCTTCCTATTGAAGCTTCCCAGGTTCAGCAGGTGAGCACTGAGAAAAAATCATCACTTGATGACTTCTCACTCTCTCAAATAATTCATTACTTAGATTCTCAAGGTTACGCAGTGACCTTGGAAGTCAAAACTGTAAATCCTCTTGAGGATAATTAATACTTGAACTATTTGAATCAAATTGTTGAATCTTTCTGTTGCATTGTAACTTTTTAAAAGATCAATGGTTATTGATAGTAAAACAGATAGAAATTGATACTGTAAATATTGGTTTTTATTTTTCCTAAATATTTATAAAAACCCATTTTTTTAAAACAAAAGGGTTTATTGAAGAAAATATCTTAGCACTTTTTAAAGAAAGCTAAGATATTTTTTTTAAAATGAAACAAATTCTATTAAATATGTAAAATTTTGAAAAAAAAATGTAACTTATTTGCCATTAAGTTGCTAACATTTATATGAACAAGAAAGTAGCAGTAGTAGCAATAATAATAGTTATGGGCGTTTTAGTAGCTTGTAATGATAAAAATTACATTACAGGTCAGGTTGGACCTTCTCGTGGTATCGTGTTTGATATTCAAGGTTCTCAGATTGAAGCTAAAGTCTGTAATACTGAAAGTCCATTAACATACAGTGATAGCCAAGAGTTTGCAGCAGATCATGTTGAAAAAGTTGATTGGCAGAGATCTTATGACGATTATAGATTACCTACAGAATCTGAGCTACAGGCTATAAGAGCTTCTCAATACTCACAAGCTTTAGGAATTGATGATGAAAATCTTGCAAAACTCTATTATGAAAATGATGGTGATTCAAACAGTAAAAGTACAGGTACAAGTACAAGTGTTGAAGATTATGAAGGAACAGATATTCTACTTGTAAGAGACCTATAGGTTAAAAAAAGAATCAATCACGCCAAGTATCATTGACATATGACGATAAAAAGAGTAAAGTATATATAAGTTAGTTAATCCTAACAAATTCTTATTTTATTGATAACATATATTATTTAAAATCCGGAATTATCCAATTGAATTTTTAATTTTTAGTACCCATATTGTATGTAATATGGGTGCTTTTCTTTTTTTAGTGCATTTTAAAGATTAATTCTGACTCAAAACAGGGAAAACTATCAGCTGAAAATAAATAGATTTATTGAATTCCAGCTGTGATAGCAATGAGCAAAGTTCTAAAGAGCAGTCGACTTACAATCGATTTTGTACACCAATCAGACTTAGATGCATCTAAAAAGTCAAAGAGATGATGGTAATTAAGAAGACTAATTCTCAAATAACTTATTATTTCACTCTAAAAAAAAGTTTATATTATCTCAAAAAACCTTTTATTATATATTTTTCAGCTTCATCTTCAGAAAGGCCTAAAGTCTCAAGCTTTTCAATCTGCTGCTTTGAAATTCTTCCGATTGCAGCTTCATGAACTAGATTGGCTTCTGGATTGTTTGCAATAAGACCAGGAATGGCAATGGCCACACCATTTCCCTCAAGAATTGCATCACATTCACTGTGACCCGTACATCTTGCGTTTCCTATCAACTTTGATTCCAAAGTCTGTTTTGAATTATCTTTTGCTACAGACCTTGAAACAACATTTACTGAAGAATCCTCTCCATTGATCTCTACATTGAACTTTGTAATTGCTTCCTGATCTCTCTGAGTAAGAATTCTTTCCTTTATATCCAAATGAGCACCCTTATTCACAATGGCATTGGTCTCTCGTTGTGTGAAACTTACTCCATCAAGTTGGATTGAATCCATAATAAAGTAAGAGTTCTCTCCAAGCTCAATATCAGTAATAGGGGAGATTATTCGTTTGGCATCTGAACCTGTTCCAAGATGCACCTCTTTATATTTGACTCTGCAATTTTTACCAATGAAGAATCTATGAATTCCATCATGCTTGGACTCTTCATCACTTTCTGTATGAATAGCACACCCTGCTTGAATCAGAACATCTGCACCATCTTCAATGTAAAAATCATTTTTAACAACATCAACAACACCTGATTTACTTATGAAAGCGGGTATGTACACAGTCTCTCCATTTGTTTCAGATGAAACAGTAATTTTGAGACCATCTCCCTCAGGAAGATCTTCAAGTTTTATGTTAGGAGAACTATGTCTCTCACAGGAGCTGCAGTTCTCACGAATATTCACGGCTTTATTGCTTAAATCTACATCATCACCATACAGTTTTTTAAACAGTTTCATTGTATTTGCTAGCATCAGCTTAATTCCTTCTTTTCACAACCTTCACAGTTGAATTTATCTATATGGCTTATAGATAAAGTATTGAATATTTGGTCTGTTGGACCACTTTTTGTAATTCTACCCTCACTGATTATCAAGATATAATCACTTAACTCAAGAATCTTTTCTTGGTGGGATATGATGATAAGAGTCTTTTTCTGCTCCTTTAACTTTTTGAAAATAGAAATCAACTCTTTAAAACTCCAAAGATCAATTCCAGCTTCAGGTTCATCAAAAATATAAAGTTTTGTGTCTTTCTTAGCTAAAACAGATGCAATCTCAATTCGTTTTATCTCACCACCAGATAATCTATCATCAATATCTCTATCTAGATAATTCTTTCCACAAAGACCAACTTGACTCAATATATGAGATAATTCAACTTCATCATGGCTCTTGCTTGAGAGCTGCAATAAATCCCTAACAGATAACCCTTTGAAATAGATCGGACTTTGAAAACCATAGGATATTCCAAGATTTGCTCTCTCACTTATATTGAGAGCGGTTATATCATTACCACCATAGAAAATACTTCCATCATCTGATCTATACAGTCCTGTTATGAGTTTTCCAAGGGATGTCTTACCACCACCATTGGGACCTGTAAGTATATATATATTCCCTTGTTCAAATTCATAACTGACATCATCGATTATCTTTTTTCCATCGATACTGTAGCTATTGTTTTTAAGTTGCAACATCTAATTCTCCCCATTCATATGTTTTTCACATATGTCTAAAATAAAAATAATAACATATTAAATAAAAGTCAATTACCAAGTATTGAAGTAGGAATTTAAGAATTATTTTCATTTAGTAAAGAGAGATCAAAAAAGGTGAAAAAATAGGGTGTAAAGTCCAGTTATTTATTATATTTTTTAAGTTTTCAGTTGTTATGAGTTGTTGTTTTTGGTACTATTGTCATAATTATTACGTAAGGTAGGAGGCAGTTATATTCATGAAAGCAGTAGAATTGAAAAAAGCTTATGATCCCAAAGATTTTGAGGATCGAATATACTCAGAATGGAAAGATAATGGAATGTTCGGCCCTAAGGCTGATGACAATGAGAATGGAGAGCATTTCTCCATAGTTATGCCACCACCAAACGTCACTGGTATACTTCACATGGGGCATGCCTTGAATAATTCATTGCAGGATATCTTGATTAGATATTACAGAATGAAAGGTTTACCAACTCTTTGGGTTCCTGGAACAGATCATGCAGGTATTGCAACTCAGAATATTGTTGAAAGACAGCTTCAAAAAGAAGGTTTGAGAAGACAGGATTTAGGAAGAGAAAAGTTTCTTGAGAAGACCTGGGAAGTTAAAGATAAGCACCATGGTATAATCACACATCAGCTTGAAAAAATTGGTACTTCCTGTGACTGGGAACATGAAAGATTTACAATGGAAGATGGTCTATCAAAAGCAGTTCGTGAATGCTTTGTTTCATTATATGAAAAGGATTTGATCTACAAAGGTGAGTATCTTGTAAACTACTGTCCTCATTGTGGAACAGCTTTAGCTGATGATGAAGTTGAATACAAAGAAGAACCTGGTAAATTATATGATATTCTTTACCCATTCAGTGATGGCTCTGGTTCAATTAAAATTGCTACAACAAGACCTGAGACAATGTTTGGTGATATAGCTGTAGCTGTAAATCCAGAAGACGAAAGATATCATGATATAGTTGGAAAATATGTAAATTTACCACTTACTGATAGAAAGATTCAAATTATTGAAGACAGTTTTGTTTCTCTTGAATTTGGTACTGGTATGGTTAAAATTACACCAGCACATGATCCAAACGACTGGGAATGTGGAAAGAGACATAATCTTGAGATCATCAATGTATTGAACAGTGATGGAACTTTAAATGATAATTGTCCAGAAAAATATAGAAATCTACCAGCAATTGAAGCTAGAGCATTGGTTGTAGCTGATTTGAAAGAACTTGGAATTTTAGTTAATGAAACTGAGCACAATCATGAAATTGGTCACTGCTATAGATGTGGAACAATTATTGAACCTTATCTATCAGAACAATGGTTTGTTTCAATGAAATCAATGGCTGATAAGGCATTGGACGCTTGGAAACAAGATGATATTCATTTCTATCCAAAGAAATGGGAGAACACTTACTCTCATTGGCTCACAAACATCAAAGACTGGTGTATATCACGACAGCTATGGTGGGGACACAGAATTCCTGTATGGTACTGTCAAGATTGTGGAGAGATGATTGTCGCTAGAGAGGATCCTACAGAATGTCCAAAATGTGGATCTAAAAATCTCAAGCAGGAATCTGATGTACTTGATACTTGGTTCAGTTCTTGGTTGTGGCCTTTCTCAACTTTGGGATGGCCTGAAAAAACTGTTGACTTCGACAGATTCTTCCCAACCTCAACACTTGTAACTGGTTACGATATTATATTCTTCTGGGTAGCTCGTATGATCATGGCTTCTCTTGAATTTGTTGGTGAGGTACCTTTCAAAGATATCTATATCACAGGTCTCGTTCGTGATAAAACTGGACGTAAGATGAGCAAGAGCTTGGGTAATGGAATTGATCCAATTGAAGTAGTTGATGAATATGGTTCAGATGCTATGAAGTTCACTCTTGCATACATGGCAACTCAGGGACAGGATATCTTAATTGATAAAGATTCATTTAAATTTGGATCACGCTTTGCAAATAAAATTTGGAATGCAACAAGATTCTTACTTATGAATATGGAAGGTAGAACCTTAGTTGAGAAAAAAGATATTGAACTTGATGTATTTGATAAGTGGATCTATTTCCGCTTGAACGAAGCAGCTAAGAAAGTTGAAGATTCTATTAAAACATATAGATTCAATGATGGCGCAGCAGCTGTTTATGACTTCTTCTGGAATGATTTCTGTGACTGGTATGTTGAAGCTTCAAAACCTAAAATGTACAGTGATGATGAAAGTGTTAAAGACCAGACAATCTCAATTATGCTTGATCTATTAGCAGAATCAATGAGACTTATGCATCCTTATCTTTCATTCATAACAGAGGAAATTTATTCAAAGCTTCCTAATACAGATGGCAACATCATAAATGCTGAATATCCTGTATGGAGTGAAGATAGAAATTATGCTTCAGAGAATGATTTGGTAAAAAATCTTCAAGATGTTATCAAAGGAATAAGAGCACTGAGAGGTGAACTTGCAATAAGCCCTGAAAAGAAAATTAAATGTATAGTTCGTCCTGATGGTGAAGGAGAGAAGACTTCTTTCCTTAAAGAGCAAATTGAATTGATAAAGTTATTTACCAATACAAGTGAGCTCACAATTGATGCAGATAAATCATCTGATATAACAGGAGCTGTTCCTTTGGCAGGACAAGGCTTTGAATCATTTGTTTTTGTTAAAGATGCAATTGACGTTGATAAAGAAATTGCAAAACTTGAGAAAGACATTGTAAAAGCTGAAAAGAACTTGAATGGAACAGTAAGAAAGCTTGCTAATGAGAAGTTCATGAGCAATGCTAAGAAAGAAGCTATTGATAAAGAACTATCAAAGAAAGCTGAATTTGAAGAAGTGATTGAAAAAAGCAAGAAACATATTGCTTTATTGAAAACTTTATAATCTTAACTGATTAATAAAAAGAGGTAACTTTAGACTAAAAATCTAGGTTATCTCTTTTTTTATATCCAGAAAAACAAAAAAAATCCGCAGAAATAATCTGCGGACCTTTGTTCTTATATATTTTTATCTACCGTTTGTAGATTTCAAAGCACCATTGTTAAGTCTTCTTATTATATAATCTTTTTTGATAGGTTTATCAGTTTTTAAATACTGAACCTTTCCATGATCTATTTGATCTATCTCTTCAAAGTCAGCATTCAAAAGAGTGAAAGTATTGTCCTCAATATTATGAATTTCAGGTCCAATATATTCAATGGTTTGACCTTTTCTGACTTGGAATCTAACATCAAGAGACCAAATACCAGGTTTTACTTCATCTTCAACAATACCAATAAATAGGAAATTTCTTTCATATCCATCAACAGTTGGTTCATAAATATCATCATCATCTGTTCTATCGAAGAAGAAACCTGTTGAATATTTTCTGTGACTTATATTGAATAAGTCTTTTCTGTATTCTTCAATTTCTTCTGCTGTTTCAGTGATCTTGTTTTCAGCTCTATCAATAGCTTTTCTATAAGCACGAGTTACAATTGCATCATAGTAAAGGCTCTTCATTCTTCCTTCAACCTTAAGACTACCAACACCAGCATCAATAAGCTCTTGAACATGGTCTATCATACATAAATCTTTTGAGCTCAAGATTGTTGTGAAACCATCTTGCTCACTGATAGTGTAGTACTCACCAGGTCTTTCACTTTCTTCAAGTGCAAGAGATTCTGATTTGAGTACCTGTTCAAGTTTATCATTGGCC